>JAQIDA010000319.1 GCA_027858275.1 Candidatus Kapaibacterium sp.
AGATGAGATAAAGGATGCTTCAGGAAAATCCGAAAAATTGCGTGAAGAGTTGAAATCTAAGCACGGAGAAACTGAAGGAAATCTAAAACTTGGTCAGGAACAGCAAATAGAACTGCAAAATACTATTGATGAACTTCGCAATAAAGTTTCTGAAATCAAAAATTCGCTCGGATCGAAAAGAGCATCACTTGAGTTTATATCCGGCTTAATCGACTCGGATGAGAACACAAAATTCCTTATCAAATCAACTGATTGGACTCCCGGTTCAGAGAAGATATTATTGGCTGAAGCCGTCGGTGCGGACGATGCTCACAGAATCGCTGTCGATGCGGCTCTGGGTGAAGCAGCGACTTGGTTCGTGTGTGATACCAGAGAAGACGCTGTAGCAGCGACAAAAATTTTGACGGATAAGAACAAAGGCAAGGCATCTTTTATTTGCCGAGAGAATGTTCCCGAAACCAAAGCACCTGCTAAAATAGCGACCGGAAAAGGCGTTATTGGCAGAATGAGCGAGATAACTCGTGTGGACGATGTGCTGCGCAATTCGCTTCGCTGTTTGTTCGGAGATATGGTTTTGGTTGAAACTATGGTTGACGCATTCAAAGTTATTGATGCAGGCAAAGCTGAAACCGCAGTGACGCTCAGCGGCGAAACTGTCGGGAGATCGGGAGCGATGCGAGGCGGATCAGTAGCCAAAAACGAAGGCTTGACTGTCGGCAATAGAGAACGAATCGCAAAGCTAAAAAAAGAAATCTCTAAGTTTGAAACTGACGAAAAAACAATCGGGGAAACTCTTGTAAGTGCCAGAGCCGAGTACGAAGCGATTGATCTCAGAGCGTTGAACAACGAAGTTCGAAGGGCTGAATCCGAAATCAATACTAATGAGCAGAACATTTCTCGTTTGAATTATCGTTCCGAATCATTGGTTCAGAATATAAAGATGCAAGAGAAAAACGCCGAACAGTTTATTAGAGAGATTGAAGAGACTGACACTGAAATCGAAGCATTGGACGGCGAGGCTTCTGAATTGCACGAAAAATTGCAGTTAATTCAGGAGCAACAACAATCGTTTATTACTGACTTGCAAAATGCCGAAGCACATCTTCGTGATGTCGAACAGCAGACCGTAGCTGCTGAGGTGAAATCTGTTCGTGCTGCCGGTGAAATCAAAAGCATTCAGCGTGAAACGGAAAGTTTGCGCTATCAAAAAGAAAATATTGAGATTCGAAAAACAGCCGGCGAAGCCGATATTGAAAATAATCAAACGGAGTCTTTCAACGCAGAAGTCTTGATTAAATCACTGACTAAAGAAATTGAAGAAATTGGATTGTTGTCTGAAAAGGCTCGCGCTGAACGAGAAATCCTCGATGAGCAAATCAAGGATTTGAAAGATCAAATCACTCAATATTCAAATGATATTCAGGATAAACGCAGGCATTATGAGAGTGTGACGGAAAGACTTCATAAAAAAGAACTCGGCGCCGGCGAACTCAATACGAAGATTCAATCACTCAGCGAACGCGCTGCAGAAGCTTATGAAATTGAATTGTTGACTTATGAATATAGCTTGATTGCCGAATTCGAGATAGATGTTGCTAAAGCTGACTTGGATGCGGTTAAGGAAAAATTGTCCAAAATCGGCAATGTGAACTTCATGGCACTCGATGAATTTGATACTCAGAGCGAAAGAATGAAATTCTACGAAGAGCAGATCAACGATTTGGAAATATCCGAAAAAAATCTGAGTGAAACTATCGATGAGATTAATCTGACTGCCGAAGGAAAATTTAGAGAAACTTTCGATAAAGTGCATAAGAACTTCAAGGAATTATTTGTTACATTGTTCAGCAATGAGGGATATGCGGAGCTGAGTTTAAGCGACGGCGATCCTCTTGAAGCGGATATTGAAATAACGGCCAAGCCTCCGGGCAAGAAACCGCACTCAATCGAAGGGCTTTCCGGCGGTGAAAAAACATTGACGGCGATTGCTCTTTTGTTTGCGATATATCTTGTTAAACCCGCGCCCTTCTGTATTTTGGATGAAGTGGACGCTCCTCTTGATGACGCCAATGTCGGGCGATTTATCACATTGATCCGCAAGTTTAGCGACAACACCCAGTTCTTACTAGTTACCCACAACAAAAAGACAATGGAAGCGTGTGACAGTTTATACGGGATTACCCAACAGGACGAAGGAGTTTCAAAAGTTGTCTCGGTACGTTTGACATCCGGCTCAAACAGCTAAAATAAATTTTTTAAAACAGTGATTTTTTTATATTTTGCTTCCGGGAAAAGAACAAACTTTCGAGTTTGCGATCTTTAAGGTTGAAAACATGATCTTTCTAATTGATTTATGGAGAGTTAGATGAAACGGTATTTGATATTAATCGCGTCTCTTATGATGGTTGCTTTGTCTGTAACTGTAAACGCGCAGAATTTTGACGATGAAGTAGATGAAGTTTCAGAACACATGAAGTTGTTCAAAGAAAAATATGAAGCATCTTATCCAAATACTTTTGAAGAAGTTGCTGAAGCAGTAACAAAAGTTATTACAGATCGCAACTGCATGATCGGGCAAGATGTTCTTAAGATGACTGAAGACGGCCTTTATAAAGGAGTTATTAAATCTGATATGTGCGTGTTTGTAGAAGGTACGGACTCTACGTTTAGAATTTTACAGAGCATCAGTGTTTTGCAAAGCCACGGCGAACTGGAAGTGATGCCTTTTATACGAGGTGCTCAGTGGACAATCGGGCGTTTTATCTATAAATTTATCATAAAAGAAAAACACGACGGCACAAGCGAATTAGTCCTTAGGGGCGAAGTCAGCGGCTATGATAATTATGTTACCAATGAATTTCATTTTTGGAGATCAAACGGTATTTTGGAGACAAAAATACTTGAAGATATAGCTAAAGAGCTGCAACCGACGGAGTAGCTTTTGAGAGTCTGCTTATTAAAATTAAATTCCCGCTTATGCTCTTCCGGCGCAGAGCGGGTTTTTTAGTTGTCGATTTTGATTTTATTATATTAACAATCTCAGCATGAATTTACAGAGGAAATAATGACGAAGTTGAAACTTGGATTTCTTGCCTCTCACGGCGGATCGAATATGCAGGCGATAATTGACGCAATCAACAGCGGAGATTTGGACGCCGAAGCCTGTGTTGTGGTTTCTAATAATTCCGAATCGAAAGCCCTTGAGCGTGCGGAAAAAGAAGGAATCCCCGCGTTTCACATGAGTTCGGCGGCTTATCCTGATTCTGATGAACTTGACAGAGCCATCGCGATGACAATGATCGAACACAATTGTGATCTCGTTATCCTTGCCGGATATATGAAAAAAATCGGTGTTGCTGTTTTAAGATTATTCAAGGGAAGAATTTTAAATATCCATCCCGCCCTGCTCCCAAAATACGGCGGAAAAGGTATGTACGGGAACAATGTTCACAAGGCAGTAATTGCGGCCGGTGACAAGGAATCAGGCCCGACAATCCACGTGGTTGACGCTGTGTATGACAACGGCAAGATTCTCTCTCAGAGCAAAGTGCCGGTTTTGGAAGATGATACTTTTGAAACACTTGCCGCCCGTGTTCTTGAGCAGGAACATATTCTATATGCCAAAACATTACAAGAAATCGTTGACGGCAATATTAAATTATAAATTCCCGTCTGTCTTTACCGGATGTCATGCTGTCTGAACAGCTACATTTTCTATCTGCATAGTGCTGAAGCACTATGTTGCAACGGGGCGCGAAGAATATCTGCACAATGCTAAGATCATTCGCAACAGGCAGCTTTAGCTGTCTGCATCCTATACATCCAAAATGAACAACAAATTTGGAACGGCTATATCCCTTCTTCAAAGAAAATAATACGAAAAATTATTCATGTGGATATGGATGCTTTCTTTGCTTCGGTGGAGCAGAGGGACTATCCCGAATATCGAGGCAAGCCGATTGCCGTGGGAGGAGCACGCAAGCGAGGAGTTGTCGCTGCTGCAAGCTATGAAGCACGAAAGTTTGGCGTGCACTCAGCAATGCCCGGCAAAATTGCTGCTCTGAAATGTCCGGAATTGATTTTTGTTCAAGGGCATTTTGATGTCTACAAAGCTGTATCAAAGCAAGTGATGGATATTTTTCGTTCTTATACTGACTTGGTTGAACCAATGTCTCTTGATGAAGCTTATCTTGACGTTACGGAAAATAAAGCAGGCAGTCCGTCGGCGACTTTGATCGCGCGAGATATTCGTAAAAGGATAGAAGAGGAAACCGGGCTTACTGCTTCGGCAGGAATTTCTTTTAATAAATTTTTGGCGAAAGTCGCTTCCGATTTTAACAAACCTGACGGATTGAAATTAATCACTCCCGACCAAGCAGATGAATTTATCAGAGTTTTGCCTATAGAAAAAGTTCCGGGTATCGGCAAAGTGACTGCACAAAGGATGCACAAACTGGACATTAAAACCTGTGAAGATCTGATGCGTTTTCAGAAATTTGATCTTGTGAAATTGTTCGGCAAAACCAGTGTTTATTTCTATGAGATAATCCGAGGAGAATATGATTCGCCTGTAATTCTGCACAGAACAAGGAAATCTATAGGAGCGGAACGAACTTTTCTCGATGATATCAGCGATGAAGCTCAAATGTTGGGAGAACTGGAACGAGTCACGGAAATACTAAAAAACAGGATGGTCAAAGCCGGCGCTTCGGGCAAGACCGTTACTCTGAAATATCGCTATCATACATTTGAACAACACACACGCAGCCGGACAGTAAATTTTAATGTGGGAGGATCAGGCTCGGATTTGCTGATGATCGCCCGCGAATTGTTCGATACTCCCATTCCGCCGAGCAAACCACTCCGATTGATCGGCCTGTCAGTCAGCAATCTTTATAGTGATGAGCCGGGCAGCGCGGGAAGTCAGTTGACTTTGGAATTTTAATGATTCCGTAGGGGGTAAATCTACGAGTATAATCTGTGTAGGGGCAATCCCTTGTGGTTGCCTGGTATTATGAGATTTTTTTTCAACCTCGAAATACCGGGGACCCACAAGGGGCACCCCTACGGTATATATTTTCTACACTTGTCGTCTGATCGTCAGAACTGACTTATAAGTATATATGGTTGCTTCCGTTGCCCCGAAGAATTAACGAATAATTCCGGTTAATTGACACTTCTTTGGGACAAAAAAGGCGTTATTCTTTCAAATATTCGAAGCTGCCGTTTGTGACGGAAACGGTTTTGGCTCCGTCTACGGTTTCTGCTTCGAAGGAAAAAGTACCTTTTACTTTGTTGTCTTCGAAGTGAGTTAAATTGCAAGTTCCGCTTACGGAGTAATAGACTTCTCCGTTGATATCATATACACCCTTATTTGTGTAAAAAGTCAATGATTTTTCTCCGACAGTTTTGCTCAACAACATTATTGTTATTTTTCCATTGGAATATGAATCACCTGTAAGAGTAAGAAAGCCGCCCATAGATACAAATCCTAAACCGGCTTTGAAAGAAGTGCCGTCGATTGTGCAAGATAATTCTTGAACTTTTACTGTGCCGTTGTCTGTAGGATCACTGTTAGAAGCATCTAGAACATTTTCAGTGTCTTCACTGCATGAAGAAAATGAAATGGCCATAACAAGCAAAATTGCGTATAATAATTTGAAGGAAGATTTGAAATACGACATGATAGTAACTCCGTTTAAAATAATAATTATTTATTGGCAGCATATTGTATATGTTCTCATAACAATATGATAACTACACAAAATGCCATATTTTTCTTGATCAAAATTCATTGAAAGTAACTGATGCAAATATACACATTCTTTAGCATTTTGACAACATCATTGTGTTGCAATAAAGCATGTCGAGAAGCGCGTAGTTTCTCGCTAATAATATTCATCCAGGATTTGGTTTTTCATTGTTAAAACGTGAAGAGCAAGACTCGTATTCCGGAGTTGATAATTATATATTAAGCGGAGCCCGGCAAGGAATCCCCCCCCCCAAACAAATAAAACAGGAACTGCCTAAAAAGATAGCTCCTGTTTTTATCTCAAAAAAATCTAAATCAAATCTATACTTGTCTTCTGATCGTCAGAACTGACTTATACAGAGCTGAAATAATTAATGCTCCGAGGGCGAAGATGCCGGCGGAAATTGTCAGCTCGATTAGTGTCGGTGTGTAATCCACTACGTAGCCGAGAGGATTCGGAACGAGTCCTGCAATGATTAAGCCCATGCCCTTATCCATCCAAATTGACAGGAAGACTGCAATTGCGCCGAAACCGAGTATTTTCTCGTTTTTGCGAGTGTTAGGATTGATGAGAATATAGAGTGAAATCGCCGCGAGAACTGTTGAAGTCCACATCCACGGTACGAGTGAGGAATTGCCTTCCAAGCCAACATAGAGCAATTGGAAATGCTGCGTATGATGGTGCATTCCGCTGTAATAAGCGGTGAAAAATTCTAATGCGAGGAAGAATATATTGGCGAACATGGCATAAGCGGCGATAACCGCTAATTTCTGAATCGCGTCTTTGCCTACATCGAATTTGCTGACTTTGCGAAGGACAAAGCATATTATTATTAATAATGCCGGACCTGCCGCGAAAGCTGTCGCTAAGAATCGTGGCGCCATAATGGCGGACATCCAAAATGGTCTTGCAGCTAAACCGCAATACAAGAATGCCGTCACGGTGTGAATACTCACAGCCCAAGGTATTGATGTGTAAATCACAGGTTTGATCCATTTGGGAGGCTTTACGCCGTTCCTTTCGGCATTCAGCACTACTCGGCTGATGACGATATTGAGAACCAAATAGCCCATCAATGAGACTGAATCCCAGAACATTGGTGAAGTAAGCTGCGGATGCAAGAACATATTGACAACTCTCAGAGGCTGTCCCATATCGACGAATACAAATGTCATACACATTATGACCGCGCCGATAGCGAGGAACTCGCCGAGAATCGTGATTTTTCCGAATTTTTTATAGTCGTGCAAATAATAGGGCAGCACGACCATCACGGCCGATGCCGCAACGCCGACAAAGAATGTCAGCTGCGAAATATAAAATGCCCAAGTAACGTCGCGCCCCATGCCCGTTACTCCCAAACCTACTTCGTATTGATGTAGATAGGCAAGAGTTCCTGCGCCGATAATCGAAGACAGGAAAATCATCCAAGCCCAATATTTTTTCCCGCCGGTAAATATCTTATCTAACATAATTTTTCTCTCAATCTTGAATAATAAAATCTATTAAATCAAATAGTAAACTTCGGGCTGAGTACTCAACTCGGGCTTACGTCTGATTGAATAATTTTCGCTTAAAATCTTGCGAATGTTTGATTTGTCGTCGTTCAAATCGCCGAAGACCATTGCTTCCGGTTCGTACATTTTGGAGGCTACAACGCAGGCGGGTTCTAATCCCTTGACTATGCGTTCGTCGCAGAATGTGCATTTCTCGACAACGCCTTTGGAGCGAGTCGGGAAATTAGCAGTGATGTTTTTGATTTTCGGTCTCGGGTCGCGCCAGTTGAAACTTCTTGATCCGTAGGGGCAAGCCGCCATGCAGTAACGACATCCTATACATCTGTGCCAGTCCATCATTACAACGCCGTCTTCGGCGCGTTTCCAAGTTGCCTTTGGCGGACAAACTCCTACGCAGGGAGGATTGTCACAATGATTGCACATTATGAGTATCGGATTGTTTTGAATATTTTCGGGAATAAATTGGTTGTTCTGCTCTAAGAAAGCGTGTTCGAAAGGTTCGGGCCAAATCCATTTGACTTCTTCTTTCGCTCCTTCAATATCAGGAACATTGTGCATCGAATGACAAGCGTCAACACACTTATTCATCATCTCGGAGTTGCCCTCGAATTTTTTCAGATCAATGACCATCGCCAAGCGTTTTCCGGTTTTGGACGCAAGTGCGTCCTTGCTCGCCAATACATTATATACAGGCTTACCTGCGAGTCCGAAGGCTGCGGCGAGTGCCGTTGCAGTTATAAAATCTCTTCTTTTCATACTATTTTTCCTCCTCAGCATTTATTTCAAGAGATTCTTGTATTGCCTTTTCTTCTTCTTTCAACGCGCATTCTTTGGCTGCTGCTTCCATAGCCGCTTCTTCATCAATTGTCATTGTCGGCTTATGATCGTCAGGGTCTACGTGGCAATCCCAGCAATAGGGATTAACTTCCATGTAAGCATGGCAAACATTGCAGAATTCTTTTCTGCTTTCGTGACATTTCATACATGTGTGGCTCAGGCTCATTTCGACCTGTTCGCCGTTGATTTCTGTATATCGAATATCTTCGCGTACAACTTTGTCGCGCCAAGTATTCAGAATGTCCATGTGATTGGCTCGCATTTCATCTTTAGGATAGAGGCATTCGCCTTCCGGGACGGTCATTTCGGGCATTCCCGATGTGTCGCCGCTCATATTTATCAGAAATGGTGAGCTAAAGATTAGTACAAAAACTATAATTCCGAGTACTACTTTTCCTGTGTTATACATCTTCTTTGTCCTCCTTCCCGGGGAGAGGTTCGTTTCTTAAATCCGTAGGTCGGTCGTTTTCGCCTTCCATTATCAGGGCGTTGCCGACCATTTCGTGGATGCCACCGACTTCGCAGCCGGGAACCCAATAATCAAGCAGCGGAGGCAGAGTAGCTTTGTCAATAGCGCAGATACAGAGCAACATATTTACATCATTGTTGTCCACAACGTGTTTAACTGCGTTGGCTCTGGGGAAACCGCCTCTGAGACGCATTTCCATATTTTCTTCAGTACCCAAACCGGCACCTGATCCGCAACAGAATGTCTGTTCTTTTATCGTATTGTCGGGCATTTCAACAAAGTTGTTTAGTGCTTTTTTGATGACATATCGCGGTTCCTCGAGCAAGCCCATGGCTCTTGCCGGGTTGCATGAATCGTGGAAAGTCGCGATAACATTGTCGTTTCTGCTCTTATCGAGTTTTAATTTGTTATGTCTCAGCAAATCCGCCGTAAATTCTGTTATATGAACCATTTTCGAGGATGCAGCATTATTGAATACTGTCCCGGTAATTGGTGATTTTGGCACTTCGAGGAAATCAGCGGGGCCGTTAAGAGTATCCATATATTGATGGATTACGCGCCACATATGCCCGCACTCGCCGCCGAGAATCCATTTTGTTTTCAGTCTCTTGGCTTCGGCGTAAAACTTGCCGTTCAATGCTTTCATCAGATTGTGTGATACAAAAGAGCCAAAGTTGCCGCCTTCGGAAGCATAAGTGCTGAATGTATAATCAAGTCCGATTTCGTGGAATATCGCAAGATAACCAAGCAGAGTGAAATAGTGAGGTTCACCGAAATAATCAGCCGATGGAGTGATAAACAGAACTTCCGCACCTTTTTTATTAATCGGCACTTCAACTTTTACACCTGTTATATCAAATAAATCGTCAGCGGCAAATTCTAAACTGTCAACAAACCCGTGAGGCTGGATACCAAGGTGATTGCCGGTACGATGACAGTTAGCGACCGGAGTCATAACCCAATCGATATTAACACCGATAAGATTCATAAGTTCGCGAGCGATAACCGTTATTTCCGCCGTGTCGATACCGTAAGGACAGAAAACTGAGCAGCGACGACACTGAGTACATTGGTAAAAATAGTAGAACCATTCTTTTAGGACGGGTACTGTAAGTTCGCGAGCACCGACCATTTTGCCCATCAGTTTGCCTGCCAAAGTGAATTCCTTGCGATAGACAGCGCGAAGGAGTTCGGCACGCAGAACGGGCATATTCTTAGGATCGCCTGATCCTATGAAGAAGTGGCATTTATCAGCGCAAGCACCGCAACGGACACAAGTATCCATAAATAGTTGCAATGAGCGGAATTTGTGAAGTCGAACGCGCAAACCTTCGAGGATTATTTCTTTCCAATTTTCAGGAAGTTGCCAATCTTCGTCGTGCGATTGCCATTTGCGAGGATTCGGCTGTCCTATATACTCGATACTTGGCTTAATAGCGGCGTAGTTATAAGTACCCTTGACAAAATCAGGCTTAGTATCCATCCATCCGGTTTTAGGCGGATTATAATCTATTGTTCCGGCAAGTTCTTCCGGGGTTCTTTTTTCTGACATTATTTTTTCTCCTCCTTAGCTTCGGGTTGTTTGTCCAGCGGTAAGCCACAGCCGTGCATCAGATCTCTGAATTCGTCTTCGTATTCGGCATAAGTATGTGTATGAGTCGGGAACATTTCTTTATCGTCTTGCCATGGGTTGACGTGGCGTTTAGCGCGGTTGTCATTAGCCATATTTCTGGTCGGGCTGAAAAACACTCCTGCCATATGAACCAGTTTGCTCATCGGTATATAGATCAGCAGAACGCAGATTGAAAAGAAATGAACATAGAACCAAGCGTTGATTCCTTCCGCCGGCATAACCGGGCTGAAGTTCATTAATCCTACTGCGATTTCTTTGATACCGACTAAATCTGTTTTAACAAAGTAGCGCATTGTGATGCCTGTTACAGCGATCAATATAAGAAGCAGTAAGGGGAAAAAGTCCGACGCGAGAGAAATATAACGCATTCTCGGACTGAATATCCTGCGTCCTAATAAAAACAGCAGACCGGCAAGCACTAATATATTAGTTAGATATAAGGAAGGCACGCCGATTTGAAAAAATCCGTCGAGGCTTTCCATTAACCAAACAAATCCCGGTACCTGATCGGTCAGGAATCTGAAATGACGCAAAAAGATAATGAGGAATGACCAATGGAAAAGCAGACTGAAAAGCCAAAGCCAAATATTCTCTGCATAAGTGATCTTTGGACCGCCTTGAATATTGGTTCTTGTGTTTCTGAACAAAGATCTGAACAACAATACTTCAAGCAGCATTCTTCCGAGAACGCCAAGGCTTGAGCTCGGATTGTCCAACTTGTTAGGTTTGATGAAATCGAGAGACTTTTGCTGTCCGGCAGTGGTCGTAATTCGGAAAGGAACGGGTATTTTCGCCCATTTTACAATCCGGATTATCATGCCGACGATAAATACTCCGACGGCGAGGTAGGGAATATATATTCCGAACACTCCGCGTGCGGCGGGTACATAAGCGCCGATTAAGGCAATCCCGATCAGCAAGCCTGTCGCGATTAAGGAAACGAATAAGTTCATAAAAAATCACTCCAAAATTGTGATATATATAATTG
>JAQIDA010000060.1 GCA_027858275.1 Candidatus Kapaibacterium sp.
AAAGGTTTCTTTTCGATTGGATCAATGGCGACAGCCGCAGCCATTCCGTAATTCGTACTGCGAATCACGCCCTTGTCATTAACTCTGAAGTTACATATACCTTTTTGTCTCGGTTTCAAATTGCAATAATGAGCGCACAAATTGCATTGGACAATTTGCGCTTCTTCCGGACTGACATTTTCGCTAAAGATTTCCGGCAGCATTTTATACCTTTATTAATAACAGCCAACAATATGAACAGAAGTCAGTATAATAAAATTATTGAATACATCAAATGTTTTTGAGAATCAATCTAAAAATGCCCATGAAACTGTCATCCGAAAATTAGCTCCGTGCATGGGGTAGAGAGAAGTTTGCCAATAATTTTGGAGAATAAAGCTATCAAGGATGTTCTCATAAGTCAAGCGAAGAAAAGCGTTCCCGAGTTTCGCGGATACAAACAGATCTAATCCGTGCAGAAGTGCCCCGCGACTATGTTCAGAGACTATGTAGCTGCCGGTTACAGGGACATATTGTTCAGCCTTCAAAGCTCCGCTGATACCGGTGCGAGCTCCGACTCGAAGGATGCTGCTGCCTCTTCTGAATTCATAATATGATTCAGCGCCTCCGTAGAAAATTGGCAAGCGTCCGTCTTCGATTCCGTCAGTTTGACTGAAATTGACTTGCCCCCAAACTTTGAGTCCGATTCTGCTTATAAATCTGTCGGAATAAGAAAAATTCATTCCTATAGCATCGCGAGTATCGCCGTTAAACGAATATGTATTGATGAGACGGTCTTGCGAATCATATATCCCTGCTGACAAAATCGGATCAACCGTGTAACGAGCAAAAGCTCCGAGTCTTGCGATTTGTGTGCCGTTTCGCCAAACGATTTCACTGAGTGCCAAGGTGTTCAGCTCTTTCTTCGGAGCATTTCTTTCGTTTAATGTCAGCTCAGTCGGAACCGGCGTTCTTTTAGATATTGACAAATCGCCTGTTAAGCTCAAATGATCGGAGAATTTCAATACAGCCTTCGCGCCTGAAGATACTGCCGTAAAACGCTCCGATTGTCTGAGTCGCATACCGCCGCTGACGACGATATTTTCAATAGGAGAGAATTTTAAATGACCGAAAGCAGCTCCTGCCCATGAGTCATAGTCGGAATGATATACAGTTTCTTCCAGATCATTTATCAAAATATTCCCGCCTATTTTAAGAGCGAATATATCAAATATCTTTTGTTCATATTGTCCGTTCGCACCGAAATAATTACTGTAGTGCCGAACTACACTGTTAGTGTCATCTCCGCCGGTAGTCTGATCCCCGCGGTTGTGGCTCCACTTTGAAGCCGACAGAAATATTGAACCGTTGACAGCAGCAGATGAATCTTTGTCTAAAATTGAGCTGATCGACAATGTCATATTATGGCGAAAAACTTTTTGATTAAGGTCAGAGAATATAGGTGCAGCTACCATCGGATCGTAGATTGAATGTGTTCCGCTGTAGTCAAACGATTTTGAAGAATCAATACCGCCGTTTGTTCCGATATAATGTTTTACGAAATTTTCAACGAGTGAAATACTTGTCCTGTTGCTTGGGTTCCATCTGAGTATACCGCGGACATTCCAAGAATCATAGAACGAGTTGTTTATATATTGGTTTTCTGCTGATTGAGTTTTGAAGCCGAATGTGAAGTTCCAATTCGGAGCGAAATTCTGACTAAATATGCCGTCAACTCCCAAATGTTCGGCGTTCCCTCCGCCGTCTGTGAACCACAGACGAGTATAAGGAGTAGCGCTGTTGTATTTGATCTCTTGAATATTTATCAATGCCCCTGAAGCATTGTCCGAAAAAATCACAGCGTCAGATCCGGTATATATCTCAATTGATTCAAGGAATTCAGCAGAAAAACGAGCCGGGTTGTACGATCCGTATTCCAAATCATTGATCGGTCGATTGTTGAAAGTGAATGAGACATCTCGAGGCGATCCTCCGAAGAAAGAAAAATGATCGAACTGCCCATAATTTCCCAAAGGCAAACGAGAAGCAGGAACTTCATCTTTAATTATATCATACAGTCCGTTATAATCCTTGAATCGAAAATCGTATTTGCTAATTTTGCGATATGCCGATGAATCAAATATCGAAACGCTGCCGTGCCGATTGAGAGGAGTATAATATTCTATTGAATCTTGCGGGGATTTTGTCGTGTTGAGGGAGTCAGAAACAGTGCTGTCAGCTTCTTGAGTAAAAGTAGAAGACAAAGAATTTAGCGAGCCGAAAGTTCGCTTACTAGGGTTTTGCGCGCTTAAGTCCTCTGAAAAAAACAATACGCTGCCGAGTGCGATCACTATGGCAGCGTATATTTTATATATGGAATTTCTTCTCATGTTCTCTCTGATTAACAGATATTATTCATCGTCAGTTTCAGGATTTTCAGTATCAATTGAAGCTCCTTCGGAATTTTCATTCTCCTCGGAAGTCTGTTCAGTTGCTTCAGGAGTTCCTTCTGCGTTTCCCGTCAGATTAGTTATATCTGAATCGACGTTTGTATCCTGAGTTTCGTTTTCAGGATTTGTTAAATCTGTCGGTTCTTCCTCATCGCGAGTTACTATTGTTATATCAGCAATTGTATCCCCTTCGTCCAAACGAATAAGTCTGACACCCTGAGTATTCCTGCCGATAGTTCTGATGCTCTTGACAGGCTGGCGAATCAATACGCCTTTGGCTGTGATAACAACGAGATCTTCAGTGTCGAGTGCAGAGAGCAGTCGGACTACTTTGCCGGTTTTGGCTGTTATATTCATAGAAATAACGCCTTTGGCTCCGCGTTTAGTCAGTCTGAAATCTTCGTAACGAGTACGTTTGCCCATTCCTTTTTGACCGATAACTATAATCTGTGAATCGGGACGCTTGATAGCAACCATTGACACGACATAATCCTTGCCTGACAATTTAATACCTCTGACGCCGGCAGCTGTTCTGCCCATTTGGCGAACATCGCTTTCGCGGAAGCGGCAAGCCAGACCCTCGCGAGTTCCGATAATTATATCGCATGTGCCGTCTGTTATACGAGCAATTTCAAGTTTATCAGAGTCGTTCAGAGTGATAGCTTTTATACCTGTTATTCTGACATTAGCGAAGTTGGAGAGAGCTGTTTTCTTCACAGTTCCCTTTTTCGTCGCCATAAGAATATATTTATCATCCGAGAATTCCTGAACCGGCAAATAAGCGGTAACCGTTTCGTCATTAGATTTCTGTATTACGTTTGCCAGTGAGCGACCTTTTGCGTTTCGGCTGCCTTCGGGTAAATCATACACTTTAATGCGGAAACATCTGCCCATGTCCGTGAAGAACAACAGGTTGTGATGTGTTGCCGCTCTGAATACATGTTCGACGAAATCATCATCGTGTGTTCCTGTTCCGGATGCACCTCGTCCGCCTTTATGCTGGCGTCTGTAATTGGAAACCGGTGTGCGTTTAATCAAGCCTTTGTGAGTGATAGTTACAATCACGTCTTCATTGGCAATCATATCTTCAACAGTGAATTCCTTGGCATCCTTAATGATTTCGGTACGTCTTTCGTCACCGTATTTATCTTTGATATCTTGTAATTCATTCGAAATAATATTCATCTGCAAATCTTTGCTTGCGAGAATTGATTTCAAGCGTTCGATAGTTTTGATTATCTCTGCGTATTCAATCTGAATCTTTTCGCGTTCGAGACCTGTCAAACGGCTCAATTTCATTTCGAGAATCGCTTTAGCTTGAATTTCACTTAACATGAAACGCAATTGCAACTCAGCGGAAGCCGTTTTAGCATCCGGCGAGCTTCTGATAACTTTAATGACTTCGTCGATATTATCAAGAGCTATGATAAAACCTTCTAACAGATGAGCGCGCTTTTCTGCTGCGCTAAGTTCAAATTGCGTTCTGCGAACAACTACGACATTGCGATGCTCAATGAAATGATGCATCATTTCAATCAAGTTCATAACTTTAGGTCTGCCGTGATCCAAAGCCAACATGTTGGCGCCGAATGTTACCTGCATCTGAGTGTGTTTGAACAAGTTGTTGAGCACTACGCCCGGAATGGCATCTCTTTTTATCTCTATAACAACTCTGATACCGTCGCGGTCTGATTCGTCTCTTATATCAGAAATGCCTTCGAGAGATTTATGTCTGACGAGTTCAGCGATTTTCTCAATCAATCTCGATTTGTTCACCTGATAAGGCAATTCAGAGACAATGATTGAGCATTTATTGTTTTTCTTTTCTTCAATATAAGCTTTTGAGCGAACTATAATTCTGCCTCGTCCGCTGTGATAAGCACTGTGGACACCGCTGTAACCGTATATAATACCTCCGGTCGGGAAGTCAGGAGCGGGAACGTATTCCAACATATCCAAAGGAGTCATATCAGGGTTTTTTATCAAGGCATGCAGTCCGTTGATAATCTCCGTGAGGTTGTGAGGCGGAATATTTGTCGCCATACCAACTGCTATACCGCTGGCGCCGTTTACGAGCAAAGTCGGTAATGTTGTCGGCAATATAGTAGGTTCTTCAAGTGAATCATCAAAGTTAGGTATGAAATCAACCGTATCTTTGTCTATATCACTTAAGACTTCCGCCGCTACTTTTGCCAAACGAGACTCTGTATATCTCATCGCCGCAGCCGAGTCGCCGTCAACCGAACCAAAGTTACCCTGACCGTCAACCAGAGGATAACGCAATGACCATTCCTGAGCCATACGAACCATTGCTTCATAGACTGAAGAGTCACCGTGAGGATGGTATTTACCAAGCACGTCACCGACGATTCTCGCCGATTTTTTATGAGGTTTATTGGATTGAACACCCAATTCGTGCATTCCGAATAAGATACGTCTGTGAACAGGTTTCAAACCGTCACGAGCGTCAGGTAAGGCCCTTGAAACAATGACTGACATTGCATAATCAAGGTAAGAACTTTTCATCTCGTCTTCGAGAATTGTAGGGACTATATGTTCCCTTCCGATCAAAGCCATATATTATTTTCCCAAGCATAATGTTACAATTATATAACCCACAAAAATAAAGAATTATTCTCGAAAAATCGCATGAAAAATCAGGTTTAGATAGGGTGTGGAAAACATCTTTCCCACTGTCTTATTTCGTATTAATTATATATGAACAATATTATCTATTCTTTCAGTTTTTTGCCGCAATGAGGGCAGTAGTAATATGGATTGTCCTTTTGTTCTTCCTTCTCCTTTTCAGCTTTTTTCTTTTGGATTTCTTCCATGAATCCCATACTGACAATACCTGTCGGGATCGCTACAAGCCCTATACCGAACAGTGCTGTAATTGCCGCAAGGAATTGCCCCATTCCCGTTACGGGAAATACATCACCGTATCCGATGGTAGTCAGGGTCGCGACGGCCCACCAAAACGAGGCAAAAATATTCGGGAATTTATCCGGTTGTATATCATGTTCGATATGATACATTATTGAAGCGGAAAGCAGGATCATTACCGTCGAGGCAAATATAGTAGTCAACAACTCATCTCTTTTACCGCGAATAACATTCAACACCATAGTAAGTGATGAGAAGTAGTGAGCTAGTTTAAACAATCTGACCAGACGAATCAGCTGAATAATTTTCAGTGAATGCGGATCCAAAGCAACAAACAAAGGCAGATAGAAAGGCGCGACAGCAAAGAAATCAGTCAGTCCCATAGGGGAGAAGATGTATTTTCTTCGCCAATACCAAGGAGACTTGTCCCCAAATTTTTCTTCAAATTTTTCTCCGTGTTTATCCTTATATATATCGACATACAGCTTGTCAGCAATCCAAACTCTCAATGCATATTCAATTGTGAATACTATCGCCGCGAACCAGTCAAATACAGTAAATAAAGTATAATATTCCGTGTAGAGCGAATCGAAAGACTCCAAAATTATTGCGAAAATGTTAACAATGATAAGCCCGCTGATAAAATAATCATCTACCACATTTATCAACTTAGTATCGTTCTGCTTGCTCGCGTCAGTGCTGAACATATCATAGATCTTATCTTTTATGCTTCTCTTTTCGTACATTTATTATTACTCCTCGAATTATTGAAATCTATTTGTCTTTTACCAAGAGCATCCAAATCTCTTTGATACCCATATCGTCTATTGAATTATTGATATATTTATCATTGAGAGCAAGATTCTCTAACTGCTCTTTTTCAACAGAGTCGCATTCACTAATATTATATTCCGCAATCCGGAATTTTGTGCTGTTGACAATATCCTTGTAATCGCTGTTCCTCAACCTATTCTGATATTGCAAATCGTGATTGTACAATTTCCATTGTTTGTCAGAATACTTCAGAAAATTATAAATTGAAATCGACTGATCGAAGTATGAATAATGATCTCGAAGATCAACGATACAGGACAAAACTCCTCCCGGTTTCAATATGCGATAGCATTCATTCAGAATCCCATTGATCTCACTCTCCGGAACATGTTCCAAAGTTGAAAGAGATGTGATATAATCAAATGAATTATCTTCAAAGCCGGTTTTTGCCGCATTAACCGGAGCCATATACTTAATACCGAAGTTGTCATTTAAATCTTCGTATCCGCTAATCGTTTTGTCCGGTATATCTCTTAGTAATAAAGAGTGTTTTTTCTCCAGCTCACTTTTATTCTCAACAAATCTTTGGATTGAGTTGTTAATCAAATCTGTTTTCATGTTGTGAAATAAATCAATAACAATCTGCTCTTTAACAGCCAGCATATAATAGGACAGGGGAGTAAGAAGATCCCATCCTGCTCCGAATTCTAAGGATTTAATGTTTTTCATATCCAATGAACTGATTTGACCGATTTTTTTATGTTGCGCAAAACTAAATTTGAATTTCTGAAAAAATGTATTGTCATCAACAGGAAGATTCTTAGTGATATTTCTCTGCATAAAATAATTTAGATTTCTTCCGAATGGTATCATATCGAATGATTTTTGAAGAAAAGCTTTATATTTCCAATTCATTTTTCGGAGCCAAAATTATCCTAAAAAAATATATGAAGCAATATATTAAATTTAATGATACTATTGACCACAAATTATATCGTTTCAACATCTGCAAACTGTGAACCGGCACAGGGAAACGTCTTATTAATGACAAATTCTGACACGGCAATAATACTTCACAGTTGATTTATCCGTTGAAATTCATTAATTTTGCCCCTGTTATTATTTTCGAAAATGATTTAGAAGCGAATATGAATAAAAGTGTTGCCACAGTTGTAATTACGTTCAACAGATTGAATTTTTTAAAAGAGATAATTGACGCTTTGCGCAATCAGTCACATAAGCCCGATGAAATAATAGTTGTGAATAATTCAAGCTCGGACGGTACCGAAGAATGGCTCGCCGAACAGAATGATCTGATAATAATAACTCAAGGAAATGTCGGCAGCTCAGGCGGACAGTATACAGGATTCAAAAGAGCCATGGAAACAAATTGCCACTGGGTTTGGACTATGGACGACGATGTCGTCCCGGCATCTGATTGTCTGGAGACTCTGTTGAATTGTGATGACAATTTACAACTCGTAAGAACGCCGCTGCGCTATCTCCCGGACGGCTAGCCCTTCTTCAATGACGCGACCAAATACAATTTGACAAATCCGTTCAAAAACATCTGGGAAAAGATATTAGATGAAGAGGATTTGAAAAACGAAATAATTCCCGCAATCGGGATCACTTTCGAAGGCCCGTTGATGCATCGTAGTATGATCGAAAAAATCGGTTTCCCTGAAAAGAAATTTTTCATCTATGGCGATGACACAGAGTATTTTATTCGCGCATGGAAAGCAGATTATGAAATTGCAGTGATTCGCGATGCTCGTTTTGATCGCAAGCTGAATTTCGCCAATCCATTGGAGAATATAAATTGGAAGTTCTATTATGTTGTGCGGAATATCGTTGCTATAGACGTTCTTCAAGGCTCTGCGGCAGTAAGATTCATCCGTCCCTTCGGCTATTTTATTAAATGGATGAAGCACACCAAAAACATCAAAGAATTCGGAATCCTTCTCAAAGGATTTATTCACGGCTATTTCTATCGTTCAGAGAATTAATTCAAGTTTCCGAGTTGCTTAAATAGCTGTTCTTAAATATCTTACGGGCTGAAAGCCCGGCTTAATTTAGTCCGGGGCATCGCCCCGGGTATCGAAATACAACATGCTTGCGCCCTGAAAGGGCAGATTAATGCCCATCCTGCTGTCTTAAGCTGCCCTTTCAGGGCGATTGAAATGTTTGTCTCAATTACCCCGGGCGTTGCCCGGGGCTGAAATAAACTGCCCTTTCAGGGCGCAAGATGTTTCAGCGTAACAATTTAAACAACTCGGAAACTTGAATAATTAATAAGACAAAAAAAAAGAAGCTCGAAATAAATCGAGCTTCTCCTTTGTTAATTATAATCTTGAAGATTACGGTAGTGGGTTAGAGAGCTTGATTATCAACCCATGTAATAATCAGTGTACTTTCTGAAGCATTTAAATAATCCTTTGATACCAGAAATTTAACTTTGCGTTTAATACATTTGACATATCGCTCAAAAGTTTTGGCAGTCAGACAATCATTAAGATAGTCAGCGAGTGTTCCTTTTCTGTCCCATGTGGTATTCTCAAGTTTAACCTCAAACGGATCTCCACCTAAAGGATCTCCATCTAAATAAGTATAAAGATATTGAGGTTGTAGCATAGCGATACTACCTGTACCGTTATCAGAAGAGACAATTTCAACGTCTTTCGTGTTTATATCGCTTGGTAGATCAGAGCAGGCAAAAAAGCCTGCCGTTACAACGATTGCTAATACTATTAGTATTTTTCTCATAACTCGGTCTTTCATTGTTTATAAACTATTATTTACTACTCGTTATTAAATAAGTTCGCAACTCAATAACAACATTATTATTATGGTGCAAATGCCATGCCGGAATAAAATCAGTTGATTTCAATCAAACGATGAATAAGACTCTGAAGCAAAAAAAAAGAAGTCCGAAATAAATCGAACTTCTTTTATGAATTTTAATCTCTAAGATTACGGTAGGGGATTAGACCGGTTGATCTTCAGCCCATTGAATGATTAAAACGCCTTCTTCCGCTGTCAAAAAACCTTTTAATATCAAAAATTTTACTTTGCGTTTAATACATTTGACATATAGATCAAGAGTTCCGGCTGTGAGACAGTCATTAAGATAAGAAGAGATTGTCGTCCCTTTCTTGTCAATATCTAAATCGTCATATCCAGATTCAGGAGCATAGGATGATCCTCCGGAAAAACTAATAAGAATGATCTGAGGATACATAGCAATGCTGCCTGATCCGTTATCAGAAGAGACAATCTCAACGTCTGCCGAATTCATATCATTCGGAAGTTCGGAGCAGGCAAAGAAACCTGCTGTAAAAACTAGTGCTAAAACCAGTATTAATTTTTTCATAAGTAAATCCTACTTTTTGTATATAAATAATTATTTTAGTTATTAACTAAGTACGCAACTCAATAACAACATTTATTTCAAGTCTTGCAAATTCTATGCCGGGATACCGACCGTAGACATTTTTAATTGTTGTTAACAGCGAATTGTTAATAAAATGTCCACACCACGCCCCGTCTGTCTTGCTTCTCTTATTATAAGGGACTTATCCCAAGAGAATCTGACATATTAGTATTTTTTAATAATGACAAATAGTTCATACCCACATTCTAATATAGTGAAAGTTACTTAATATTCCTA
>JAQIDA010000169.1 GCA_027858275.1 Candidatus Kapaibacterium sp.
GCATTTGCGTTAATTAACTTAATCGAATTTGTGACTATTAATTTTCAAAAACGGAGACAAAAATGAAAATATTGTTGTTCATATTTACATTGTTATTTGTTACCGGAATGTTTGTCAGCAGTCCGGCAATGAGTGCAAAAAAAGAAATCACTTTTGAGCAAGCTGTTAAAATAATTGCTGATTGGCAGGCTAAGGTTGATGAACTGACCTTAAAAGTCGAAACAGCAGACGGTAAAATTGACGGTTTGAAAAAAGAACTCGAAGCAGCCAAAATCGCTTTGGCAGACTGTAACAAAAATCTCTACTCTCTTGTAGAAGCATCCTTGAAAGATATTGGGGACTTCCGCCAGAGACTCGGAGTTATCGAAGGCAAAGTTCGCCAAATGCAACGTCTGTCTGACGATGTCCTTGCTGACAGACAAGACGATGTTTTTGCTCTTGAAGCTGAATTGAATGCTCTCAGAGGCGAAAAAATGTCTTTGATCCCTGAATTTTATAATAAAATCATTAGACTCGCTAAAGATATCAACCCCGGTTTGATTAGAGAAAAAGTCATCAAATCATATACTGTTGGTACTTGGTCAGAAGATCGTGATTGTTTGTGGAATATAGCCGCTAAAAACGAAATTTACGGCGATCCGTTCCAGTGGTCAAAAATCTGGCAGGCAAATACAGATATCGTTCGCAATCCGGACATCATTCTTCCCGGTCAAGTTTTGACACTTCCTGAAGCAGGAACAAAAACTGACGACGAAGTAAGAGCTGAAAGACGCTACTGGAGAGAAAAACGCGAAGCTTTGGAAGCCGAAGAAGGCGCAGTCAAAGGCGAATAATGGATAAGTCATTATAAGCAATTATAAGCCCCTCGATTATTTGATAATCGCAGGGGCTTTCTTTTTTTATTACAGCTTGTTTTTTATAATAATATAGACAAGAGCAAGTCTCTAAGAATAAAGGTGCGGTTTGTTTGATACTGTTATTCGCGAGATTGATAAATAAATGTGTAACAATTAAATGATATATGGAACTCCTCAAAGATAAGAAAATGAAATTTCAAGGTGTTGATATGCCGGCTCTGTTGGGCTGCAATGAAGAATATCTGCGCTTAATCGAAAATAAATTTAAATCGCTGATTACAGTTCGAGGCGATACTATTAATATCAAAGGCTCTGCGACTGAAACAGGAGTTATCTCCAAAATATTTAAAGAGCTTGTATATTTACTACGCCGTAACGGACAGCTCAGCGCTCAGGATGTAAATACTGTTGTGGAATTACTCGACGATAACTATAAAGACAAGAATAAAAAGATTAACCCGAACGAACACACAGTTGTGCTGATGGGTGACAAAGATTCCATTCGAGTCCGCAATAAATCACAAGCGAATTATTATAAAACCGCAAAGGAAAAGGACCTTGTATTTGCAATAGGTCCTGCCGGAACGGGTAAGACTTATCTTGCGGTAGCGATGGCCGTCGCGGCTCTGAAAAGAAACGAAGTAACTAAGATCATTTTAGCCCGTCCTGCAGTTGAAGCAGGTGAATCACTTGGATTTTTGCCGGGTGATCTGAAAGAAAAACTTGATCCTTATATGAGACCGCTGACGGATGCCCTGTTTGATATGATTAATCCTATCAAACTCAAAAGTATGTTAGAAAAAAATATCATTGAAATTACTCCTCTTGCTTATATGCGAGGAAGAACATTGAACAATTCGTTCATAATTCTTGACGAAGCGCAGAATGCGACTCGCACACAAATGAAGATGTTTCTCACTAGGCTCGGCAATAATTCGCAAGCAATTGTAACCGGCGACGTCACGCAGATAGATCTTGATAACAAACAAGATTCAGGGCTTATTAGCGTGCAGACAGTATTAAAAGATATTTCCGGCATAGGTTTTGTACATTTTAGTAAATATGACGTCGTTCGCCATAAGCTTGTAGCTGAAATTATTAGTGCTTACGAAGATGAAGCAGAATCAGAAAATCAATCGCAATCGAAAGATAAGAGTAAATAATGATTGACATATTTAGCATAGGTTTTGTAAATATAACATTGATGGATTTGGTCGATATAGGGATCATAACCATTACATTTTATTGGCTGTATCGTTCGTTGAAAAATACTGTTGCGATTCAGATTCTATTTGGATTAGTAATAATCGTCAGCGTTTCGTTTATTACTGAAGCTGCTAATCTTAAATCTGTAAACTGGATCTTAAGTATCATAAAAGACATCTGGCTGATTGCTTTTGTCGTATTGTTCCAGCCGGAGCTTAGGCGATTACTTTTAAAACTTACGCGTAGTCCGATCTTTAACTTATTCGTTCGATCCAAAATATCAGAGACTATTGACTTTGTCATAGAAGCCTCAATTGAGTTTTCCGAAAAACATGTCGGAGCTTTAATTGTATTTACCAGAACACAAAATGTGGAAATGACGGTTGATACAGGTATAGCTCTTAACGCAAGTGTCTCCAAAGAACTGCTTGCATCAATTTTTAATACTAAGTCGCCCTTGCACGACGGTGCTGTAATTATAGACAATCAAATGATAATAGCCGCAAGGTGTGTGCTGCCGCTTTCAACCGTAACAAGGTATGACAAGAAAAATCTCGGCACTCGTCACAGAGCGGGATTGGGGCTTTCTGAGCAAGTTGATACTATAGTCTTAATAGTCTCCGAGGAAACAGGCAATATATCGATAGCCGAGTCCGGAACCATTGATATTGATATACCCAAAGATCAGTTCCCTGCAATTCTCAGAAAAAGACTTGCTGAGAGTACAGTTTCATACGAAAAGGCAAATAAAAAATAGCCCTTAGATTATATCTTAATGATCTAAATGTTCATAATCTTAATGATTTTAAACAAAATTAATTCGAACCACAATGACCGGTATAAATTTTCGATCAGATAGCAGTTTTAAAGAAAAAAGGCGTAGGTTGATTATAGACTTACGCAGACGCGGTATTAAGAGCGAAGAAGTTCTGAACGCAATGGGTAGCTTACCTCGCGAAATATTCGTTCACTCAGCTTTTGTCAATCGTGCTTATGAAGATGTCGCTTTACCTATTGATTGTGACCAAACAATATCCCAACCATATACAGTTGCGCATATGACAGAAATACTTGGGATTTCTCCCGGACAAAAAGTATTGGAAATCGGTACCGGGAGCGGATATCAAGCAGCATTACTTTATCTGCTCGGTGCAGAAGTTTATACTTCCGAACGACATGATGCCTTGTACCGTAACGCGAATGCAATTTATCAAAAATACAATATAGGGATAAAAACCTTTTTATCTGACGGTACGCTCGGTCTGCCGAATCATGCCCCTTTTGATCGTATTATTGTTACTGCCGCTGCCCCTGATGTACCGGAGGAGTTAGTAAAACAGTTGAAAATCGGCGGCAAACTTGTTGCCCCGGTCGGTGATAAAGACAAACAGATTATGCGATTGATAGTCAAAATCAATGAAAAAGAATACGATGAAGCTGAAACCGGTAGTTTTCAGTTTGTTCCGTTGATCGGAGAGAAAGGCTGGCAGCCTGATGTTTGATATTTCAAAATTGGCTGCATCAAGAACAATTATTGTTATAGGAGGTCCGACCGCGTCAGGGAAGACCGGTGCTGCAATAGCTCTGGCTGAGCGTATGAAGATAGAGGTTCTTTCTGCAGATTCTCGCCAAGTATTTAAATATCTTGATATTGGGACAGCAAAACCTACCACTGAAGAGCAAGCTGCAGTAAAACACCACTTTGTTGATTTTTTAGAACCGGATGAGTATTATAGTGCCGGACTGTTTGCTGACCAAGCTGAAGAAAAAGCAAATGAACTATTGGAATCCCAAATAATACCGGTCGTTGCCGGAGGATCAGGATTATATATAAAAGGACTATGCGATGGTTTCTTTGAAGAGAATCTTGATGAAAAAGAGAACAAAAGTATAAGAGATGAATTGCGTAAGCAATTAGAAAATAAGGGAATTGACAGTCTTGTATCAGAACTTGAAACATATGATATAAAATCCGTAAAATTATATGCTGATAAGAACCCGCGACGTATTATCAGAGCCATGGAATATTATCAAACAACAGGCACGGCATTTTCAGAGGCTCAGGAACAACAAGCAAAGAAGAAGAATTTCAGAGTTTTGAATTTTGCGGTTGATGTTGAAAGACCCCGGCTTTATGAAAAGATCAATCTCAGAGCAGATATTATGTGGGAATCCGGTTTGATCGAAGAAACTGAAAAAGTTCTCAATATGGGATTTTCTTCCGATCTAAATTCATTAAACACTGTTGGTTATAAAGAATGTATCGCCTACTTAAAGGGAGATATGAGTAAAGATGATGCAATTGAAACCATGAAGCGAAATACAAGACGCTACGCAAAAAGGCAAATGACATGGTTCAGAAAAGTTCCTGATATAAAATGGTTGTCAGGAAATTCCGATTTTATTGCTGATCAAATTATAAAAAGTTTATAATCTGAAAATTATCATCTATCAAGGCAATTATCTTTTAAGTCAGTAGTTAATTAGTTAAATTGCAGCCGCGGCGTGTTATAATACAAATTAGAATAATATGAATTACAAGAATACAAGTTCAAGTTACAAATATCTGTTTCCAATTATTATCTTCTTATTGTTTTGTGGGCAGACAGATGTTCGTTCTCAGCAGATTAAGAATACTGTCCCGACAATTAGCGCGGTCGACAGTGCCCGTTCAATCAAATCACTCAAGCGCGACATCAATAAGATATTAAGAGCTAAACATCTTCAAACACGAACCAAAATGGCTGTAGCTGTTTATTCTTTGACTAATAATGATTATTATTATTCCAAAAATTTGGATTTGCAGCTTACTCCTGCTTCAACCACCAAGCTTATAACAACGTTTTCTTCCATGAATATTATGGGAGAGGATTTTAAAATAAAGACCACATTGTATACCGATGCAAAACATGTTCGAGACAGTGTTCTTGAAGGAAATTTATACATTTATGGTCGGGGGGATGTCCTGCTTTCTTTAGCAGACATAGAATATCTTGCGGCTGAAATACACAAATTCGGTATCAGAAAAATTAACGGCAATATATATGCAGACGGATCATATTTTGACGGTATGACTGATCGAAAAGTATACAGCGGAGATAAAGACAGAGTTGAAAAACTACCACCTATCACAGCTCTTGTTCTGGAGCAAAATTTGGTGCAGGTCAATGTTAATGCAGGTTCTGTCCCGGGTGAGCTGCTGAGTGTTCAAATTATACCGGCTTCGTCGGCGATTAAAATAATCGTTGAAGCAAAAGTTAAAGGCAAGGTTAGGCGCAAAAAGAGATCCTCGATTGATACCGCCGGCAGGTTTGATGATTTAGTGTATGGGGGAGAAGTCTTCCCGCAGAAATACGGAGATGCTTCAAGTTCAAAGAAACGTCGCCGTCGAAAACGTCCTACTGTTAAAGTGTTGTCAAAAATGGGAACTGACAGCCTTCAGAGCATAACGGTAAGCGGATATTTGAAACCGAATAAATCGTATACATCAAGATATTATATTTTGAATCCTGAGTTGACGGTAGCAGGATATTTGAAAAACAGGTTGACTAACGCAGGCGTAAAAGTTTCCGGAGATATTGGCGAAAAATGTATCAGAGATCTCGATTCAACCATAATAATGCAAACAGTTGCTGAGGTGGAGCGTCCGATTACAGATTTGATCTATACTGCCAACAAAGAAAGTAATAATTATTTTGCTGAGACATTGTTTAAAATAATCGGTGCTTATAGAGGTAACTATGAAAACAACGCTGAAGAAAGCAGAAAAAGTATAGTCGCTTTAGCCGATTCATTAAAGATACCCTTTGATAAATGTAACTTCTTTGACGGATCAGGCTTATCTCGCAGAAATACTGTTACGGCTCATGCTTTGATCGAATTATTAATAAAATCAAAATCTGTGTTTGAAACTAATATTTTTGATTCTACTTTATCTATTGCCGGTGTTGACGGCACATTAATGAAACGTATGAGAAATACTCCTGCAGAAGATAATCTGAGGGCAAAAACCGGGACTTTGAGAAATGTCAGCGCATTAGCCGGCTTTGTTACTACTCCGGACGATGAGGAACTTGTTTTCGCCATAGTCTTCAGGGGCAATCATATTTCTGATTATAAAAGAGCTGAAGACAGGATCGGGCAACTGCTGAGCCATTTGTTCTATTTTAATGAGGATATTTGAAATCATATTGTGAAGTATATAAATCATATTTATATTTTCAGGATATGACAATGTTT
>JAQIDA010000170.1 GCA_027858275.1 Candidatus Kapaibacterium sp.
AATTGTATGTCTAAAAAATCATTGTGAAGTTGCTTGGTTGAACGGGATGGGAGAAAAAATAGGATTTTCGGACAGATATTCCTATATTTGAACAGCGGAGTTTTTACTCCGGGAATTTAGGGTATATTAATATTCGGATTTGTCAATAGTATTTGTTGATATATTGCAATGAGAGGATCAACCTTAACAACATAGGAAAAGATACTATATTTCCTATTTTTTCATCTCGCGATAATAGGCGACATACTTCTGTATCCCGCTTTCAATATCAGTCTTCGGAGCGTAACCGAAAGTAGATTTCGCCTTACTCACATCGGCGTAAGTCCGCACTACATCTCCGGGCTGCATCGGCATCCTGTCAATGACTGCCTTTTTGCCGACAGCATTTTCAATCAGCTCAATCAATCGTGTAAGTGTAACGGTATTTGATTCGCCAATATTAAAGATCTCACAATTTCCATCAGGACTGTCAGCCGTATATTTTGCCGCTTTTACGATACCGTCAATAATATCATCGATATAAGTATAATCACGTTCAGTAGTTCCGTCGCCGAATACGGGGATAGCCTCGCCCCGGTCAATCATTTTAGTGAATTTTGAAATAGCCAAATCAGGGCGCTGTCTCCTTCCGTACACCGTGAAGAATCTCAAACAAGCAATACTCATCCCGTTCAAGTGAGCGTAAGTATTACATATCAATTCGCAAGCTTTTTTAGTTGCGGCATAAGGAGAAATCGGTTTGTCGACAGGGTCGCTTTCCTTGAAAGGAATACTCTTATTATTCCCGTAGATAGAAGAAGACGAAGCAAAAACAAAATTGCGAACTCCCTGTTTTTTAGCCGCTTCCAAAATATTGACCGTTCCGTTAATATTTGTTTTTACATATCCTTCCGGATCCTCAATAGACGGGCGGACACCAGCTTTTGCGGCAAGATGAATCACAAGGTCGAAATCATTATCATTAAATATTCTGTTCATCAACACAGGATCAACCATATCCCCTTCGTAGAGTTTGAAGTTGGGAGACAGCTTCAACAACTCAAGGTTCTTCTCCTTGATTTTTCGATCATAGAAAGGATCAAAATTCTCAATACCGACAACACTGTGATCAGCAATCAATGCCTCTGACAAATTTGAAGCAATAAATCCGGCTGCTCCGCTAATAAATATTTTCATAAAACTTGTTTTCTCATTTCAGTAATTATTACTTCAACAAACAAAAATAACATTTTTATGCTAATTATCCGATTTAGCTTCAAAAAATTGTTAATTTCTGCTCCTCACCAACGTTTTATGCTCCGCCTTGTCACATGGAGTTCTATCTGCTGATAGTATTATGTACTGTTTTCAACACAAATCCAATTTATTGTTACAGCTGACCGTTAGGCTAATTAAGGAACAATATATGACAGAAATATTCGTGGACTTATATTCTATATATATATTGAACTGATGATAAAAATGACACATTTTAACTAATCTAAACTACAGGGCTTTTTTATGACACGTTTCTCAAGACTTATTACCGCAACTCTTATAACAGGAGTTCTCGCGGTCTTCTCCGGTATCAACCTATATTCGCAAGACATAAGTCCGATGGCGGACCTCGCTGATAAAGAAAATCCAAACTTTTTTGAAATCCAAAAAGTATATACCGATCATTATGATGCTATTCCTCAAGATCAGAGAAGAGGATGGAAGCAATTCAAAAGATGGGAATATTTTTGGCAAAGAAGAGTCAATGATAAAGGAGAATTTCCAAGCACAAGCCTTATCACAGATCAATTCAACAGTTCAAGCATAGTAGAAGATAAACACAATAAAGTTCAAAGTTCTGTTTGGGAGCTTTTAGGTCCCGAAGATACACCCTCCGGAACAATAAGAGGGCAGGGTATCGGCAGAGTGAACGTAGTTAGATTTTTTCCCGGCAGCACAAATCTGATCTGGGCAGGCTCGGCAAGCGGCGGAGTTTGGAAATCTACAGATCGCGGTCTGCATTGGAAAACTTTCCCATTTACTCAGACTCTGTCTCTCGGTGTCTCGGACATTGCGATTGCCCCTGACAATAAAAATTTAGTTTATGTTGTTACCGGAGATGTTGATCCTGCTTACGGAAAACCGTTTTACAGCGCAGGATTAATTAAAACTACAAACGGCGGTACAACCTGGTCAAATACTTCAATCAAATTTGATCTTCATAACAGAGCAGCATTAACTCGTATATTAATCCATCCCGATGATTCAGATATATTGATTCTCGCTTCTTCAAACGGTATTTATAAAAGCACGGATGCCGGAGAAACATGGAGCAAAACAGCTAAAGGACCTTATTTCCGCGATATGGAATTTAGCCCCGCGCACCCCAATATTATTCATGCTGTTACAAAGCACTATACAAGCTCTGCCATCTACAGATCAACAAACACAGGTGATACTTGGGTTAAAGTGAAACAACTTACAAACAGTTCCAGAATTGCTCTTGCTGTCACTCCTGCTGATACAGAATGGGCTTATGCATTAGCTGTGGGAAGCCAATATTCAAACTTCCATTCTATGCTCAGAACAGAAGATGAAGGTGAAACTTGGGAAGAAGTTGCTTCTATTGCCTATGTACCGAACATTCTCGGTAGATCTCTCGGTACAGGTGATGATAAGTATGTCGGTCAAGGAACCTATGACTTAGCCCTTGCTGTATCTCCTCAAGACGAAGAACTCGTCTTCGTAGGCGGCATCAATGTTTGGATGTCAGAAAGTGCCGGAGAATATTTTGTCAAGAAAACTGAATGGTACAATAGTTCCAAATATCACTATGTTCATGCTGATCAACACGATTTGATGTTCCAAAACGATACTGAAGTATTATTCTCAGCAAACGACGGCGGTCTTGCAAAAACAACAGATATGGGCAAAACATGGATTGATATTTCAAAGGGAATGTCAATAACTCAGATTTATAAAATGGGTGTTTCACAGTCGGAAGATAATACTCTTATCTTCGGTTCTCAGGACAACGGCACTTCCAAACTCAACAAAACTAGTTGGGATTTTGTTCAAGGCGGTGACGGCATGGATTGTAAAATTGATCCTACCAGCGGAAATTACGTTTACGCCTCATTGTATTACGGAAATCTAACCAGATCGAGCAACGGCGGCGGAAGTTTCTCCACTATGCTCAATACAAATAAAACAAAGGAAAGAGGACCCTGGGTCACGATCATTGCATTGGATCCTACTACACCTAAAATAATATATGCCGGTTATAATAATGTGTGGAGATCCCCTAATTACGGATATTATAATACTTGGGAACGAATTTCCACATTTGCAGAAGCCGGGTCATATTCCACAATAACAGCTATTGCGGTGGCGCCTTCTGACTCAAGAACTATTTACGCGGCAAATGCCAAAGATCTTTGGGTTACGCGAGATGATGGCGGAACATGGACAAAATTAGCCTCAACTGCCGGGACTATATCCTCAATTTCGGTTGATCCCAAAAATTCTCAAAGATGTTGGGTTACATTGTCAAATTACAACACAACAAACAAAGTATTGCAATTTGTTGATGATGATATGACTAATATGTCAGGTAATCTGCCAAATGTTCCTGTTAACAGTATTGTCTATCAGAAAAACTCACCCGACAGACTATATGTAGGTACTGATCTCGGAGTTTACTTCTCCGATTACAACAGTCCAATATGGGAAAGACTCGGCGAAGGTCTTCCAAACGTAGTTGTCAACGATATGGATATTCATTACAACTCAAAAAAATTAGTAGTAGCGACTTATGGACGCAGTGTATGGCAAACAGATCTTGTGAACTGCAATATGGATAAACCGGAACTGACTGTGATCGGTGATCTTGAATTTTGCAGCGGTGATTCAACAATTATGATAGCTCCTGCAGGATTTGATTCCTATCTGTGGACAAACGGCGAAACAACAAGAACAATCTCTGCCAAAGAATCAGGTATTTATGCTGTGAAAGTTTATGAAAATTCCGGCTGCGGAGCAGGCTCTGACGGTGTTGAAATAATAGTAAATGCTACTGCGACTTTGAAGATTACTCCTCTCGGACTTTATCCCTCATGTGTCGGTGATACAGTCACTTTATCTGCCAGTCTCGGCTTTTCTACTTATGAATGGTCACACGGCGATGAAGGACGTAAGGTTGATGTTTGGGAATCCGGAGAATACACAGTTGTAGCCACGGCCAAAAACGGTTGTGAAAAAGTATTTACTCTCAATGTAGAATATTTGGAAACTCCTGAAGATAAACCGGTAATTACTCAGCTCAAAGATGTTCTGACATCAACTGACGGTGCTTATTACCAATGGTATCTGAATTCAGAAATTATCAAAGGTGCGACAGATAAATCTTACGAGATCACAGAAGACGGTATTTATAATGTTGAAATCGAATGCAGTGTAATGTCAGAAGAATATGATGCCTATGTCGGCGTTGAAGATCTTTGGACAGCAAACAAAGCATTCAGCCTAAGCCCTAATCCTGCCGGCGAATTTATCGCTATAGCATTTGAAACCGGCGTTCGCGCAAACTATGTGATCGAAATAACAAACATTACAGGTCGCAAAATGATAAGCCTCGAAGGTATCAGTGACGGATCAATTATGAATCAAAAAATTGATCTTCAACCACTCTCAACGGGAGTATATTTTGTATCACTTCGTTACGGTACAACATTTAGCACTATCAAGTTCATAAAAGAATAAAGTAATGCTTATTCAACTTTCCGGTTGAACAGATCATGATCATTACGATTATTTTCCTAATACAATCCTTCGTTCATTAATTTGTTCGAGGGATTTATTTTGAGATTTATGACTTTTTTTAATAATTATTTGAATTTATTCAATTATTTAAACCGGACTTGATATATTTGCAGAAAACAAAGGAGATAAGACTTATGATAGCGCATCTGAACGGCAAACTTGTATCCAAATTATCTAACGAAGCAATTATTGATTGCGTTGGTGTAGGTTATTCTGTTTTAATTTCGTTGAATACTCACGACAGGTTGCCTGCCGTCGGCGAAAAAGTCATGCTTGTTACCCTGTTGATCACACGAGAAGACTCAATGTTGCTCTATGGCTTCCATGATACCTCCGAGAGAGACGCATTTGTCTTATTGACTTCAGTCTCGGGTATCGGCCCTAAAATCGCTTTGGGAATTCTTTCTTCATTAACTGTAAACGAACTGAGGCAGTTTGTCTCTGAAGGAAATCTTGTTGCCTTGGTGAAGTTGCCGGGAATAGGGAAGAAGACAGCAGAACGTATGAATCTCGAACTCCGTGACAAAATACTCAAACTCGGCAGTTCTGATGATGCTCCGGCTGTATCTTCAGGATCGGATATGTTTATCCGCGAAGAAGCTTTGTCGGCACTTGTTACACTCGGCTACAATAAATTGGCTGCTGACAAAGCAGTTAAAAAAGCATTTGCGACTTTTAAGTCAGGCAATGTCTCGGCAGAAGAATTGATAAGAAAGTCATTAAAATTCGCGATGTCTTAGAATATTTCGCAAAATTGAATATAATTAAATCAATAAAATTATGGAATTGATCATGTTCTTGCTTATCCCGGAAATTATAGTAGAAAACGGCTGCTGCATTTTGAATATTCAAGGTGAGCAGGGTATGGAAAAGCATTACAAGAAAATATCACGCAATCCTAAAGGACTGTTAGAATTATTGCGACGTGAGAATTCCAAAGCATTGCAAATAACAGACTTCGGTTCGAATGAGTGCGATTCTAAATCCAACCT
>JAQIDA010000173.1 GCA_027858275.1 Candidatus Kapaibacterium sp.
AATTGTATGTCTAAAAAATCATTGTGAAGTTGCTTGGTTGAACGGGATGGGAGAAAAAATAGGATTTTCGGACAGATATTCCTATATTTGAACAGCGGAGTTTTTACTCCGGGAATTTAAATAGAATATGATGCAAACGGAATAATGCTGTTTGTTGGAGAGATGATCATTCACTTAATTACATTTACAAGATGCTTCGGCTCCGCTTGAGCGAACGATATCCCCGGACAAGCACAAAAAATCCCTGCCAATCATAAGATCGACAGGGATTTTTTTATTACTCCAATCCAAAATCAAAACACAGAATTATTTTTTCTTTTTTCTGCGATTTGGATTCGGATTCTTAGACGAGCCTTTTTGTCCCGGTATAGATTTGCCTTGAGATTCAGCCATTTCCTGAGCCTCGCGCATTTTCTTGGCAAAGAAGCCTTCTTTTTTCGGAGAAGCTTTCATTTGCTGAAGAGTCGGCTGACTCCTTGAGAATTTATTGATATATACCTGCTGCAAAATTCCCATTAGGTTGAACATGAAATAGTAAAGGTTCAGCCCTGAAGGGAAGCCTGAGAACATGAATACAAACATGATCGGCATCATATACACCATTGCTTTTTGCTTGGGATCGGTGATTGTCATCTTCTGCTGGATGAACATTGTGATACCCATAGCGACAGCTAATCCTGAAAGCTCATCTATGCCCATAATACCGATGAACGGGATTATTCCGTCAGGAGCTGACAAATCGGTCATCCACCACATAAAATCAGCTTGCCTGAGGTCGATAGCCGAACGCAGTACCGCCCACAACGAGAACAGGATAGGCATCTGCAAGAGCAAAGGCAAACATCCGCCTGCAGGATTGACACCATATTTTGAATACAGAGCCATTGTTTCTTTTTGCTGCTTTTTATTATCATCTTTATATTTTTCGCGGATCTTATTGATTTCCGGTTGCAGGAGTTTCATCTTGCCGGTTGAACGCAATTGTTTGACTGACAATGGATACAATATCATTTTGATTAGAAATGAGAAAATCAAAATGGTGAAACCATAGTTCGGTACAAACATATGGATGAAACCAAAGAGCGGCATCAACATATACTCTCCGATAAATCTCAGAGGTCCCCAACCGAAATAAACCATTTCAGACAGACCGTAATCATCAACAATATCATAGTCCAAAGGACCTATAAATACTTTGAATGATTTGGTGGCAACACCGCCGTCGTAAGGCATTTGGAATGATATATCATATATTCTGCGCTGCCCGGCGTTGGGCATAATTTCCATTTTGCCGTCCAAAGAGACTTGTCCGCGGAAAGAATGATAGGGCTGCGGTATAATTGCCGCGCCGAAATATTTTGTTCTTGTTGAAATGTAATCGATCGTTCCGTCGGGATGATCGTTTACGGTTTCTTCAGCGTCAGTTGCTTCAATTTCAAACTTTTCGCCGTTGAGCATTGCCGTAGCGTTGGCTTGACTCGATTCGTCGACGCTGTTTTCTTCCTGATATCTAAGCCCGTCGGTCCAATTAAAATTGTATCCGCGGTTTGTCAGCATGAAAGGATCCATATTGGCAAACGTAACATCAGTATTAACTATATACTGATCGCCGAAAAACACAAATCTTTTCTCTATATATCTGCCTTTGGCGACTTCCAATCTTGCTTTCAATACTAGTGAGTCGCTGCCGCTGAGTACATAGTGATATTTTTCATTGTCCATATCGAAATAAAGATCACGAGTATCAATTTTCTTGCCTTCAATCGAGACAAAATCAAGAGACAGCTCTCCTTTGGGATCAGAAATCAACTGAACATCATATTCGCGAGTCCAATTTTTATATTTGTTCAGATACCATTTTTTGATAACCGCACCTTTGCGACTGATAACGGCTTTCACCAAATCGGTTTCGATTGTGATAAATCCTTCCCAACCTTGTGAGGCCGGAGCAAAATACTTGCCGTATTTCATTATTACGGCCGCAGAGTCTGCGACGACTGCTATGTCTCCGCTGATTGCGTCAATCGGATCAACATCTGTAAGCTGATCACTGCTTGTAGTTGCAAAGTTTTGTTGATCTGCTACTTGCTCTGTATTATTAGCTTGAGCGTTGTCTTTGGGCAGCGGTGCCCTGTAATAGGACTGCTCAAAAAGCATATAGGCGACGATAATTCCCATTATAATTACCATTGCCAGTAATGAACGTTTATCCATGTTTAACGGATTCTTTATTATTGAACATATTTTTTTCGTTATGGTTGTGTCCGCATTCCGGAACGGGGTCGAAACCGCCGGGGTGGAATGGCTGACATTTCACAATTCTTTTCACTGATAAAAACGAACCTCGTAAAGCGCCGTGCTTTTCCAAAGCCTCAATTGAATACGACGAGCAAGTGGGATAGAATCTACATGACGACGGAAAAATCGGAGAGATAATCCGTTTATAGATTTTTATCAGGAATATAAATATACTTTTCAATTTCCTGCTCCCGCAGACGAATATCTGCTATTCTTATAAGCTTTACGAATCAGATAATTCACCGTAGGGCGTACATCGGCGAGATGAATTTTCATCGGATGCTTCGGGGCGCGTCTCCAATTGATAATCAATGTGTCGAATGCCGCGAATTTTTCCGAATGAGTCTCGTCGTTGAAGTATTCTTTGATGCTTTCGCGAAGAAGTCTTTTGATGCGATTGCGAACCACCGCTTTTTTAGCGTTACGTTTGCTGACTGACTCGACATATTTCAAAGTTTGGGGAAATTTTTTTTCTGACATATCATGTCCCGAGTCAATATCTTCCGCGTCTCTGAATCGAACTACCGCCATAGCGTCAGAAGCAAAAAACTTTTTGCCCGACTTATACATTTCGGCGAAGTCGATTTTACTTTTCAGGGATTTGAATAATATTTCAGGCATGATTGCTCTTATGTCATTTATATCAGCGATTTAATTGTTTTAACGC
>JAQIDA010000257.1 GCA_027858275.1 Candidatus Kapaibacterium sp.
CTGTTGAAATATTACAAGCGTATTGCTAATCAAAGTATTCAAATTCGTTTTCTTCAATTCCAATTTTGAACCGGTATTTTCAAGCTCGCTCAACAGCAACAGATCATTTACTATATTAATAAGTCTGTTAGTGTGACGGTGGATTATATTTAGGAAGTGACGATTCTGCTCAGATACTTCAATATCGTCTTCAAGAGTTTCAATAAATCCTTTGATGGCAGTGAGCGGTGTCCGAAGCTCGTGAGATACATTTACCACAAAATCTTTTTTGATTTTTTCGAACTCCTTTATCTCAGTAAGGTCGTACAAAATCACAATCACTTCATCTTTAGATTTGAGCCAATGACCGCTGCACAAATAATGGACATCATCAATAATCAATTCTCCAGAATGACTTTTCTGCTTTACGAATACTTTTTTTACGAACTTCGAAAAGGCGTTATCGGATATTAAACTGCGATAGTATGCCCCGATAATGTTATCTTTACCGACAATTTTCTCAGCAGCAGCATTAGCCAGAATTACATTGCCGGAAGTATTCAACACTAACATCCCGTCTTTAATAGCTCCGATTATATTTTGCAATTCTACATTTTTAATATTCAACTCATCGAAAAGTCGCTTGATCTCTGCAGTCATCTTGTTAAAGCTGTCCGCAAGATTTCGTATTTCATCCTTACTTTTAACTTTGACTTTTACGTCAAAATCTCCGCCCGCTAATTTTTCGGAGGCATCTGCCAACTCTTTGATCGGATTTGTTATTGATCGAGTAAAAACATAGATCAAGGCAAATGAAATAAACAACGCGGCAATTACCAAATTAATTATCGTCTTGAGCAGGCTGTTGATCAACAGATTCACATCAGCATCGTATAAACTCACACGTACTACGGCAACTGTGTTGCTGCCGGATTTCAAAGTTTTTGCCACATAAAGCATATTCTTTTCGAGGGTGTTACTGTAACGATGCGCACTTCCTTTGCCACTCTTTAATGCATCAGAGAACTCAGGGCGATCACCGTGATTCTCCATTTTTTTTGCGTCTGTTTGTGAATCCGCAATTACTGTACCGTCCGGCTCAATCACACTAATACGCGTTCCGGTCTCATCGTCCAAACCTTCAATATAGCGATTTAGTTCTTCAATTTGACCGCTGTGAACAAAATCCAGAATATTCTTTTCCAATAACACATTGAGATTGTGCATATCCTTGGTCAACATATTAATATAATGCACTTCGACGGTTTGATAGGTAAAAGCCAAAACAGCTGTCAGCAAAATAATCGTTGCCGTTATGTATGCACCGAATATTTTTGAAAAAATATATTTCATTTAGATTTCTTCCGAATTTTTCATTTTATCTATTGAAATTCAAAATACGAAAATAATTCGTTTGAAATCTGATAATTTTCTGTTAAGATAATCATCTAATATGTTATATTGTAGGATTAGCTCTAAAATGAAGCAATTTCACAAAAGTTTATTAAATTTTGAACTAATGAATAAGATTATGAAAATTGAGGATAAAATGAAAAAAGAATTATTACAATGCGCTATTGAGGCTGCACTCATGGCAGGAGCCGTTCTGAAAGAAGGATTCGGAACAGAGTTCAAAATCTCCGAAAAAGGGGAACGCAACAACCTGGTCACTGAATATGACCATAAATCAGAAAAGATAATTATTGATTATATAAAATCTAAATTTCCCGATCATACTTTTCTCGCAGAAGAAAGTGGTTACAGCGGAGCCGAGTCTTCAGAAATCCGTTGGATTATCGATCCCTTAGACGGCACAGTGAATTATGCCCACTCTCTTCCGATATTCAGTGTCAGTATAGCTGCTGAACTTAACGGGAAAGTTATAGCGGGAGTTGTTTTCCATCCGTTGCTCGGAGAATTGTTCACTGCCGCAGAAGGAAAAGGCGCATATTTAAACGGCAAAAAGCTAAATGTGTCCTCTGTTGAAGATCTTGACGGAGCTTTCCTTGTTACCGGATTCCCCTATAATGTGAAAGAAAATCCCGGCTACTGCCTTAATAAGTTCCTTCATATTGTAGGTCAAGGCATACCCGTTCGTCGCCTCGGTTCTGCTGCTTTGGACTTGTGTTATGTAGCTGCCGGCAGATTCGATGCTTTCTGGGAAATTAATCTTAAGGCTTGGGATGTCGCTGCAGGAATTCTAATTTTGGAAGAAGCCGGCGGGAAAGT
>JAQIDA010000036.1 GCA_027858275.1 Candidatus Kapaibacterium sp.
AGCAAATTCGAGTTTTCAAAGGCGGCGCAATAATTCAAATGTATTTTGATGATAAAGATTCAATGACAGCTTTCAATGATGTTGGTGATGTTGCTGTATCTGCTGACAAAGGCAAAACATGGATTGCTGTAGCAACTCTTGGAGATTCTGTAACTGATGTCACGGATTACCCGGGAGGTTACTTACTCAGGTTAAAAGAAGAACTAATCAGTATAAATAAAAAATACGAGATAATAGCAAAGACTGAATTCTTTAATGATCCGAGATTAAAACACTTGGTATTTGCTTTTGAAAGAACAACAGCTTATTTTAAAGGTCTGTTGATTGCAAGAGCCGATTCATCAAGACTCATAAGATTTGACTCGCTTCTGAATGTCTATGATACTGTCTCTTGTTTTGATGAACTTGCCGGACTGTTGCCCCTTGATGCATACTATCAGATTTATGCTGACGAAGAGTACTTTTATAATCGCATTAGAGATAGTATTTATCGCACTAAAGATTTTGTCAATATTGAGAAAATAGCTGTCGTTCCCGACCATTGTTTCAAATATAAACCATTAAACGGTAAAATATATATAGTCAGGAATTCTCCATTTACGACAAATCGAATGTTTTGTGAGCTATACCAAGTGGATTCCGTTGATTCTTTGAGTCTTATTTCTAAGTTTGAAAGCATTGAAAACGCCTATCGTGTAATACTGCGAGATTTTACGGTGATTAACAACAAATGGTTTGTCGGGGGGCTTGGAAAATCACTGTATTCCGCTAACATTGGAGAAAGCATTGAAAGTGATTGTAAACTAATATCAAATAACTATATGTTGGGAGCCGGTTTGCCCCCGGACAGATTGTCGGATTCGTCATACTTGGTCTGTTGCGGCGGGTTTGACGGTGTATACGACAGCAGAATATACAGAACTGACAACCGGGGATTGACTTTTTATCCGACTGTCGACATAGATAACAATTCGGTATTCAACGGTCTCATGTCATTTCATTTTAAATATTGGGACGCAGAAAATAAAAGATTATATCTTGGAGGAGACAGCTCAGCTTATGAACCCGTTGTTTTGATTTCTGATGATTTTGGGAAAAACTTTGTAAAAAAAGAATTTAGTATCAATCGCCGGCACAATTATCCGGTACCTGTCTCCAAAGTAAAAAAAAGAGACAAATACTTGTATACATCGCACCATACAGTATATAACAAAAAATATAGAACCGGAATCGTAACCTTTGATTTGGATATGAATGTTGTTCACCGACATCTTGATTCATTAATGGCAATAACTTATGTTAATTCTTGGGACACAAATACATATTTAGTTCATTGTCTTAACGATTCAGCGAAGAAATATCAAGTAAGATTTTTAGAAAAGGGGCAAGCTTGGGTGGATATAAAAACTTATGATTCTTCAACCGTATTTGTCTACACAAAAGATATTGATTTTCAGGGAAGAAAATATCTTGCAATTGTTAACTACCATTCCGATGAAAGTACGTGCTCAATAGATTTATGTGACCTTGAACTCAGACAAATAGAAACAGTTCTGAAATACAAAGTAAGGAGCAAAAAACCATATAAGTTTAAATTGCATAATGCAATTGAGGGAGTTGCTGACACACTCTATATATGCGCCGAAGACACTTTATACAGTATGACTGATTATCGTGATAGATCAACTTGGGCTAAATATGTATTGCCTGACAATGGCAGAATTCTGCGTACACTAAAGAAATTCGGCAACGTATTCTATGTCCGTTACGTTGACGACAACAACTCAGACTACACTCCTTATTGGATGACACTCGGCGAACCTGAGCCAAAGCCTCAAGCAGAAATAGTCGCATCAGATAAAGACTTTGGAGAAATTGATATTTGGCTTACGGAATTCCCGGAGAATACCCTTTCCGTCTCCAACCCATCCCAAACCGCAGAGCTGATAATAACAGCCCGCTCCCAACTCCACAGCCCGGTTTTCACAACAGACCTGCCCCTGATGACACCGGACGATCCCCTAATAATTCCCGCCGGAGGATCCTACGATTACGAACTAAACTTCGCCCCGAGTGAAGTAAAAGAATACAGAGACAGCATAATATTCTACAGCAACGCTATGGGCAGCGACAGCACAGCCCGCTTCAGCGGCAGCGGCATAGACACAACAACATCCATAGAAGAACTCGAAAAAGTCAGCTATCTTTACGCATATCCTCCATATCCCATGCCCGCAAAACAGTTAGTCAGCTCACTTATCTACTTCGACAACGAAATCTTAGCGGAAGAAGTGGAAGTGTTCGACAGATTCGGCGTGAAAGTCGGGGATGCCGAGGATATATCAATAGATAAAGTAAAATCTTATAGTGCGATACTTTCTTGGAATTGCTCCGGCGTCCCGACAGGTGTGTATTTTATCAGGGTTCGGAACGGTGGGACAATTAAAGTGTTGAAAGTGATTGTGAAGAAGTAGAAGAGAATATTATTGAGCAAGGGAGCATGCTCCCTTGTCCAAGTTCAAACACAACACAAAACTCATCGGATGAGTATAAAAAATCATTCACCAAGCGGATTCGCTATAAGCGGCGGCTTTTTGAAATCATCTTCAATCAGACGCATTTCGCCGTCTTCGAACAGCAGATCGGGAGATATTATTGTAGTGTTAATGTATTGATCGCCGCCGGACACATAAGGAGAAGTCACCGAAGGTGCCCAATAATTCAAGATATATTCATTATGACTCACTAAAATAATATCCTTGAAAGATTGTACCGTGAAGCCGCTGCCTTGTAGACCGCGAACGAGTTCTTCTTTTCCGTCGGGATAAACTTTGTATACCATAATAGGAGAGAATTTGCCGTTACCACGAGGAATATTCAGATTGCCGCCGCTGATGCGATACAATGAAGTATACATCACATTCAGATCAGTTAATTTACGAACGATCAAGCCGTAAGGAAGCTCTCTGTCCTTGCAGAGTTTCATCATCCGCTCGCTCAATTCCTTTTTGGATTTGGAATGCTTGACATCGGCTGAAACGAAGATGTTGCTGAGCATAGGCGCGCCGCCTCGACGGTGTCCGTTAGATTTTCTGACTCGGCGAGTCGGAACTCTGCTCGACAAAAGCGTTTTCAAATATCCGTTTTTCACTAAAGTGACATTTTCAGAATCCACTCCGTCATCGTCAAATACAGATGAGCCGACAAGCTTTGTTCCCATAAAAGTAGTTTCTTGAGGCTTGGCGTCAACCGACATAAATTCGGGCAATACTCGACCGCCGATTTTCGATTGAAAAGCAGTGAATCTGTCGCTTTGCTGCACGCCGCCTTCAGTCATCGGCATACGCTGAGTGGCAAGGTTGGGGGCAAACATCTGAGCCATAATCTGAGCCGAAGCTTCATCAGCGAAGATTAGCGGACCGGAATAAGGCTCATCCAAAACCGGAGCTTTGTTTAAATCAGACAATTCCTGAGCCATGTGTCTTACTGACGCGATTAATTCCGAATTAGTCGGCAGATCGGATGGACCGTTCCTCAAAATTTGGAAGTAATTTGCCAGTGGCATTCCGTCGTCATTCTGGGTAAACGCTACCGCTTCGAGTCCGGTCATTGAAGATTGCTTAACATATTCCATACCTTCGCTGTTTACATAGTATACAGTTTTCGGCAGGTATTCCATGCTTAGACCGGATGCGTCAATATCTTTGAAATCCTTGAATATTGCGGATAAATCGCGAAGTAGATTTTCGTGTTTCTTAATGCCGAAATCAGTGAATTTTCCTATGAATCCTTTTTTCTCCGCAGGAACTCTCAAGAAATCGTGAGTAGTGTCCTTGCGCATTCTGTTTTTCATAGTCGCTGTTTTTTTGGAGTACAGCTCCGCTGCTTGTTTGTATGCCGCATCAGTTGCCAGCCAGAGCTGACGGCGGAGGGATTCGTAATCGGCTTCGGGCGAAATTCTTCTGCCTTTGAAGCGTTCCTCATCGTCGCCGCTGCCGAAGAAACTCAGAGAGAAATCGAAAAAGTTTGTGTTATCTGTTTTATAATTACCTACTCGGATGCCTACCGTGACATTAGCCGTTTTTGTTGTTTCGCTGTTGACCAAGCTGCCAAGCGTCGCGCTTATATAACTGCTTTCCTTAAACTCAACTTTGTATTCGACATAATACGGACGTTCCAGCGATTCAAGTTTGAGCTCTTTCATCGAGCGGCTGATTTCGTCGCGCATGGCGCTGATAATATCATCTCTTTTTTGTGCCGAAGCGTCTTGAATGCCCCCGAATATGCTAATCGTGAGAACAAGCAATAATATGTTTCTAATCATATTTTTCATTTATTTATATCCTGTTTTTGTTTAATTTTAATAATAAATATCATCAAATTGAATTATGGAGTTTTTTTGATTTTCGGAGCGTTCAAAAGCGGAGGCTTTGCCTGAGATTTTGCTTTTTTCTGCACTTCAATTTTAGAAACAAGTATGCTTGGTGAACATGCCGATACGGGAACTCCGCCGGATTCAGCTCCGCAAGTTCCGTTGAAAACGCCGTTGTCGTCACCGGCAGCGATTATATTTGAAAAAGTGGTGAGAGGCGTACCGATAAGGTCAGCTCCTCGAACCAGTTGATCGGGACTGCCGTCAACGAATATTTTATATACAACCAAAGGATTGACATTAAACGAATTAGGAATTGTTCTGCCGGTAAAAGTGAAACCGCCCTGAACTTTTACGAACAAGAGGCCGAATTCTTTTTCCTGCTTTTTACACTCTTCGATAAGCACTTTGCGCAAATCATCAAGAGGCATTTCTTTTTTAGGAATTACCAAGAGATTCGACTGGCGCGAAACTGCTTTGTATCCTGCCTGACGGCGGCCGTGTCCGTTGGATTTATTGAATCCGTCGATCGGGGAACGTGACATAAGGAAATTCTTAAAAATACCGTTTTCTACGATAGTAACTTTTTGTCCCTCAATTCCTTCGTCATCATACTTATAATAGCCGGAAACAGGAACGCCTTTGTATTCTTTAATAGTAGGATCGAAAACGACATCAACGAAATCAGCGATGATCTTCTCGCCTACTGAACTTTTGAAAGTCTGAGCGTCGGTCGGGTCTTTCAGACGATGACCTTCCACACGGTGACCGAAAATCTCATGAAAAAATACGCCTGAAGCTGAGCCGCTGAGAATCGCCGGCCCTGAAAAAGTTGTCATAAGCGGAGCGTCGCGGAGATCTTTGAGGGACTGCATCATTTTTATCAAATCGACTCGCATATCTTGTTCAGAGGGTAGACCGTCCGGCGAAAATGCGAAATAGCTCTCGTATAAGGGGAGGCTCATTCCGTCATCCGCCTTAGTTTGCGCTGATAGATATACTTTCACGAATGGTTCGGAGTGGAAAATTTCCGAGCCTTCGGAACTGATAAAATATTTATTTTTGATCACAATACTGAATGAAACAGCGCCGTAATAAATTTTTTCGTCATAGGTAAAAAGCTGTGACAAGCGCCGCAAACGATTTTTCCATTCTTCTTTATCAAAATCGAATTTAACTTCTTTTTCACTGTATTTATATATCTGATCTTTGGATAAATCAGCTGAAGTATCTTCTTCTTTTACTTTTACAGCGCGATTTGTCAGAAGTTTTTCATATTTCTGGACGGCTGACTTATAAGCGGCGTCGGTGCTGTACCAGATTTTTGAACGCAATGCCTTTTCATCATCTTCCACGGGAAGATCAGCTGAGATCAGTCCGCCGCCGAAGCTAAACGCCTGTCCGCGAATAATATGAGTATTATCAAAAGCAGGACTGCCGACACGAAGATCAATATCAAGGGTACGACTTACAGATTTCGTGTCATTTTGAATCTTACCGAATTGCGCGGAAAGATTTATAGTTTTCAGCTCAGTAATACCGTAAGAAATGAAATACGGGGGAAATTCCTCGCCTTTGAGTTGTTCCATTGTGCCGGCGATTTCTGCGTTTGCCGCTTTGATAATCAGCGCAGGGTCTGCCTGAACGGCAAAAGCGGCGAGCAGCAGCATAACAATCGCCAAACTTGCGAATCGATTTTTCATAAAGTCTTTCCAAATATTAGTATAGTTACTGTTTCATTGTTTTAATCGCCCAAATATAAGCTCGGCACGATCGGTTTGATATACATAGTATATTGTTATTTCGACTTTGAAAAGGTGGTATTATTGTATAAAGAGGGATAAGAGTTGAACAGGATTGGACGGATTGGAATGATTAAGAGGATTAAGAGAGGAGAAGAAATATATTCTTAATCCTGTTTATCCTCTTAATCCTCTTCCATCCTGTTCAAATCTTTACGGATTAAGAGTGGGAGTGAACAGGATTTGAGGATTGAAGCGATTAAGAGGGAGAAAACAATCTTAATCCTGTCCATCCTCTAAATCCTCTTGAATCCTGTTCAACTATCTGCGAGTTCCGACAGCCACGGCAGCGTCATAGCCGGGCAGAGAATATTCTAACATCTCGATGGCAAATTCACCCCATTCAATTGTAAATGAGTTGTCGGAATTCATTTTTCCGCTGTAGTTGTTGGTCGGCAAAATATCATTATGAAATTCGAAATTGTCGCCGTCAGCGCTGAACACCCATCCCATAGTTTGTTCCTCTCGCTCGCCTTCCATAAGAGTCCAAGTCAACAAAGTATTGCCCTCAATCGAGAATACATTAATACTCGGATAGGAGACGACAGGCTCTTGGTCGCCTGAAGAATCCGTAAAGGTCACAATTACATCCCAAGTTCCGTTAAGGGCGTAATCGTCATAAGACGGTCCGGCAGGATCGGAATCTTCACTGCAAGAAAATAATCCGAAAATTAAAGTGAGAGAAATGGCTAATGCAAAAAACTTTTTCATTCTGAACTCCAATAGTTATTAAAAACGTTTCCGGTACTCTAAGTATTCTAATTTTATTGTCAAAATTGTTGGATCTAAGCCTGTCAATAATATAACACATTTTGCTACTCAGGCAACTACAAAACGTAGTGAATATTGTCTGAATTAGATCGAACATTGTTAATTGATTCTATCTACTCTCCACAGCCCAAAGCTTTCCGTGCTTTCAAAACCCACTTCTCTCAATCGAGAAGTGAAGAATTTCTATATTCAAAAGACTTTCATTTGTTCTCATTATTTTAAAAGGAGAAGTACAATATTTGACAGTTTATTTACTATATTATCTGAAGAAAGTTTAATTAATCAGATTGAATATCACAACATGATAGTCATTATTATTCTAGTACTCATTTTTCTTAGCCCTCCGGGATTTTTTAAGACTCACTATGACTGTAATTCCCATTCAGTTATTAGATGCGAAGAAGTCATTATTGATTGCAAAACGGATTATTTTTTTTTGAAGAATCCAATAATACTGAATTAACTGGGATTGTCGGTTATGGTGAAGTCAATAACAAGTCAAA
>JAQIDA010000072.1 GCA_027858275.1 Candidatus Kapaibacterium sp.
TATATCCAAACTCGGAGTATCGGGATCAGATGTTTTCATTCGAATTCTCATAGAAACCGGGCCTGCATACTTTGGCTTCAATGTTGCGGAAAGAGTAATATCTCCTTTTGCCGGAATAATATCACCTTCTTTTATGTTGATTGTGATAAACTCCGAATTCATTATAATATCGCTGAGAATAATATCTTTATTGGATTTGTTTGTCAGAACCATTTTGGCAACAGAGGAGCTTCCGACTTTCACTTGTCCAAACCTCAAGGTTCTTCCGGGGAAATATGTAATTGAATTATAAACATAGACTTTCAGATACAATGTAGTTTTCGGCGGCTCGACCTCATTTGTCTCAATTATTATAGATTTAATAATCTTTCCGCTGTATTTTGATACATTCAATTTTATTTTCAAAGTAGCATATTCACCCGGTTTGACTTCGTTTTTGTCCAAATCTTCAGTAGTGCATCCGCAAGTGGGAGTCACTTTTATTATTTTCATCAGAGCATCACCGTCATTATACAATTTGACTTCAGCATGCAAGGGTGATTCGGACGGTTTCGCCACACCAAAATCATAAGCTTTCCCGCAATCGAGACGTAACTTTGGCCCGGCCGCGGCGTTGGAAATAAACAACAGGATAATAATAGCTGATAAAGACATAAAACGTTTCATTAAATAACTCCGATATATAATAATTAAAAGTCAGTGTTTCCCACATATTCAATAATAATAACGATTTCAATCGCTTTTTGTTTCTTTATTCGACGGAATCTTCTTATTATTGCAATGGCAGCCGACTATGAAACATAGCAGGAAAAACGATCGACTCGACATAATTTATTCGGCTGATAAACTCTGATTAGGAAAACATAAATACACTCGCTCAGTATCTGATACTTTTGCGCAGCTGTGTCCCGTATCTGTTGATACGAAAAATACGAATTCAACACAATCTTTTAATTTTATATCAGGAAAGAGGTTCACTATATGTTTTCTCTAAAATTTGACGAAATGCAGGAACAAGTTCGCGACACAGCGGCCAAATTCGCAAAAGAAGAAATTGCACCCTCAGTAATAGATCGAGATATTAACTCAAAATTCCCAAAGGAAATATTAGAAAAACTCGGTGAATTGGGATTCCTCGGTATGATGACAGACCCGGATTACGGCGGCAGCGGTCTCGATGCAATCTCTTATGTGCTTGCTATCACCGAAATCGCAAAAGTCGATGCAGGAGTCACAATTGTTTTGTCTGTGCAAAATTCTCTGGTTAACTGGATTATTGAAACATACGGAACTGAAGAACAGAAACAAAAATACCTCATTCCTCTAGCTGAAGGAAAAAAACTCGGGGCCTATTGCCTCAGCGAGCCCGAAGCGGGATCAGATGCTCGCGGGCTAATGACAATGGCTGAAGACAAAGGCGATTACTGGCTGCTCAACGGTATGAAAAATTGGATTTCAACCGGTCAAAACGCAGATGTCCACATAGTTTTCGCTCAAACAAATCATGAGCTGAAGCACAAAGGTATCGCGGCTTTCATAGTTGATGCCGACAGCGAAGGTTTCGAACCGGGTCCCAAAGAAGACAAAATGGGAATGCGCACAAGCGATACTTGCTCCATCAGCTTGACGAACGTCAAAGTGCCGAAAGAAAATCTAATATCAGAAGTAGGACAAGGCTTCTATATTGCCATGACAGGTCTCAACGGGGGTCGAATAGGGATTGCCGCTCAGTCTCTCGGAATAGCTAAAGGCGCTTATGAAGCATCTGTTCAGTACGCGAAAGAGCGCAAAACTATGGGCATCCCGATTATCAAGCATCAAATGATTCAGCAAAAATTAGCACAAATGTCTATGAAAATCGACGCCGCAGAAATGCTTGTACTCAAAGCCGCTTGGCTGCGCTCAAACAAAGAAGATCATATCAAGGCTTCGTCTGAAGCAAAGTTGTTTGCGTCTACTACCGCCGTTGAAGTTTGCCGCGAAGCAGTCCAAATTCACGGTGGCTACGGCTATGTTCGCGAATATCACGTGGAAAGAATGCTCCGCGATTCAAAAGTAACTGAAATATATGAAGGAACTTCAGAGATTCAGCATATAGTTATAGCAAGAGAGATCGAAAGATCTTAATTACGGACAGAAGGCGAGATTACCGGCAAAACAGTCTCGCCTGTATCAATAACAATTTTTTTGTATTATTATGGAGTGTATCGATGAAACAAACAAAAGCTCTTATGCTGATTCTAATATTTACGGCATTCACAGCCGTAGGGTGCAGTGGAGTATCGAACTACGCGAAAGGTTCCAAAACTATTAAAGAAGAGAATCGTAATATTGAATATTTCGATAAAATCAGCCTCCAATGCGCCGCAAAAATTGATATCAGTCAAGGAGAAAATAACAGTGTCCTAATCATAGCGGATGACAATATCCTGCCGATAATTGAGACTAAACTCAGCTCCCAAACTCTTTTTATATCGACCAAGGAAAATATCTGTACAGATAAATCGAAAATAATTATCACGATGAAAGTTATTGCCGGATTAGAAATATCCGGATCCGGCGACATTTCAGCACAGGGACTCATAAAATCTGAATCCTTGGCAATTAGTATCAGTGGTTCAGGTGATGTAAAAATACCAAGTGCTGATCTAAACAATCTCGCGGTCAAAATCTCCGGATCCGGCGATGTAAAAATCGCAGGAACCGGAACAAACAGTTTGTTAGAGATATATGGTTCCGGTGATATTGACCTGTCTAAGCTAATTACTACTTCAGCCGCAATTACAATCAACGGCTCTGGTGATTGCAAAGTCAATGCGACTGAGAATCTCAAAGCGGAAATTAACGGCAGCGGCGATATTAAATACAAAGGAAATCCCAAAAACATTAAACGATCAATCATCGGCAGCGGTAATATCAAACCGATGAAGAAATAGTTGGTCTTGATCGACATTATTCATAAACAAAACACAAGCTACAGCAACTCAGTGCTTTAGAGACTGTGTGAAAATGTCCCCAAACATCCAACATTTCAGTTGTAGGGGCGATCCTCGTGTGCTCGCCCGGCGGAATAAAACATACGTTAAATAACGCCGGGCGACCACACAGGGGCGCCCATACAACAGCAGAAATCAGGACATAAAAAAGGCTTCCCGTAATATTACGAGAAGCCTTTTTATTTGTACTGCCGCAACCGTGGGGTTAACCCCACGGTTGAAACGCCGATATAAAAACTATTTCGCCAACGCCACACTTCTTCTTTCACGAATAACCGTAACTTTTATCTGACCGGGATATTCCATTTCCTGCTCAATTTTAGATGCAATTTCGCTTGCTAAACTATCAGCATTCACATCGTCGATTCTGTCCGGCTCAACGATAACTCTGATCTCACGACCTGCCTGAATGGCGAATGTTTTAGAAACGCCATCATTGCTTTGAGCGATTGCCTCAAGTTTTTCGAGGCGTTTTATATAGTTCTCCAAAGACTCACGTCTGGCTCCGGGGCGAGCTCCGCTGATACCGTCAGCAGCTTGAATCAGAACTGACAAAGGATAGAGGATTTCAATATCCTCATGATGGGCGCCGATGGCGTTACATACAACCTTGTTCTCTTTATACTTCTTGGCAAAATCCATACCAAGCAAAGCATGAGGGCCTTCAGTGTTTTTGTCGATACATTTACCGATATCGTGCAACAAGCCGGCTCTTTTTGCCATTTTAGCATCCAAACCAAGCTCAGCAGCCATCAACCCACTAATATATGAAACTTCAGTTGAGTGATTCAGCAAATTCTGACCGTAACTTGAACGATATTTCATTTTACCGATCATCCTGATTAATTCCGGGTGTATATTATGAATACCGAGTTCAAGTATAGCTCCTTCACCAACTTGAAAAGTTTCCTGATCTAACTCCAGGCGAGTTTTCTCAACGATTTCTTCAATTCTGGCAGGGTGAATACGACCGTCAGCCATAAGATTTTCCAAGGAACGTTTAGCGACTTCTCTTCTGAACGGGTCGAAACCGGAAATCACAACTGCTTCAGGAGTGTCATCAATAATCAAATCAATACCCGTAGCTGATTCAAAAGCTCGGATATTTCTGCCTTCACGACCGATTATTCTGCCCTTCATCTCGTCAGAATCCAGATTCACAACGGAAACATTGCTTTCTACACTATGATCCGACGCTGTTCTCTGAATAGCCTGAAGAACTATTGACTGTGCTTCTTTACGAGCTGTTCTCTGAGCTTCGTCGCGAATATTTTTAATTAATTGAACTGATTCTGATTTTGCCTCATTAACGTAAGTTTCAACAATTTGCTCTTTCGCTTCTTCTTTTGTCAATCCGCTGATTTGTTCCAACTGCCTGACTTGTTTGTGGTGCAGCTCGTCGGCTTCGCTGTTCTTCTTAGAAACTTCTTTTTCTCTTCTGAGCAGTTCCCCTTCTATGCTTTGAAATGTTTTCTCCTGCCTTGAAACAAAATCTGTTTTTTTTCGAACTTCGTCTTCTCTTGCTTTAACTTGTTTTTCATCAACGTTAAGTTTGACCCTGCGCGATTGAGTGTCATTTTCAAAATTCTGTTTTTTGCGATGCCACTCTTCTTTTACTTCCAGCAGTTTTTCTTTCTTGATTCTCTCGGCATCCTGCTTTGACTCTTTTCTGAGAGCCGATGCTTTGAGTTCGGCTTCCGCGACTTTCGATTGAGCCAATTTATTGCCAATAAAATACGCAATAAAAAAGCCCCCTATAGCAGCCGCTACACTGCCGACAATTACAATTAAAAGATTATCCATAATTACCTCATTTATGACCCTAAGGTCTGCTTCCGAGCCTTAAACTCGAAGTTCGTTTAACAATCTATATTAAAGAAATATTTTTTCTAAATTATTCCGGCAAAGTATCTCCTCAATGGAAACACTTGTTAGTGTATGTCCCATTCAATTTGAATTTTCGACAAAACACAAAAAAACCGCATTCAAATGACTTGTTATAAGGAGGCTTAGAACCCTTTCGTGACACGGTGGGTGACAGCCCTATAAGCTTTTGACGTCCACTGAACTCTAAGCCGAAGCAAAGAATTTCCGTGCTGGCACGGATGAGGCCTGTAATCCCAAATCGGAACACATCTCCCTATTAGATACTTATAGGTTCTATTTACTCGATAACAAAGACATTGTAAATGCGGCGAATTACAACGTAATTTTCTATTCAAAGAACATTTTCATTTTTTACAATCACTAAAAATCATTTTTTATCAGGTTGTTCGACAATCGCTGCTGAGCGATTTCTTTCCCTGCTTATAGTTTGAAATTATCGTCCAGATATTTTTCCATTTTACTGAATTCATCTATCAAATAATTTTTATCTGATTCGCTCTGTGAAAGAGCATTTATCTTATCTTCCGCGATATTCATCGCAGCCAGAATCGACAATAACCTCGACGATTCTTTGCTTCCTGCTTTTAGTGTCTTTATTTGTTGGTCGACTTCTCCTGCCGCTTTTCTGACCATTGCTTCGTCATCGCCTTTGAAGGATAAATCTTCATCCGCAATCGTAACAGTTATATTTTTAGCCATAATTCTACTCGCCGACCTATATTAATAGAGAATAATCTCGTTTGTTTATTGTAATTGCCGCCAGTTAGTCCGACGAGAATAATTAATAATTCCTAATCATAATCAAAATACGTTTTATCCTGATAAAATGCAACACTTTTCTTATATCAGGGAGCGGATTTTGAATCACTTTCCGGTTTCTGTTTCTTGTTCAACTTTTTGAAGATAAGCTTCAATAGTCCCTATTAATTCTGCTTTCTCCCTGTCAATAGTCTCCTCTGACACCTGTTTATCTTTCAATTCTCTAAGTTCATTTCCGATAGCAGCATTGAGTCTTTCAAGTTTTGATCTTGTGTCTCGCAATTGCATTGCTTCTGTCTTCGCAAGAGTCAATTGGCTGTTCGTCACGTTCATTTGCTGCTTCAGGAACAATAAATCCGTGGAGGACTTGCTTAACTCAGATTTTTCAGCTTCAAGTGATAAAATACTGTCTTGAAGTTCACTGTTTCTTTGATCAGCTTCTTCAAGCATCTCGTCTTTTTCTGCCAGTTTTTCGTTCAGCCTGTCAAATTGGACTTTGTATTCTACTTCGAGCTTATTAGTATGGACAACCTGTTTCTCCAGCTCTGTTATTTCTGCATTCAAAATCTTAAGTTGTTCAATTTCTAATTCCTGCTCAATATTTTGATCCGTTATCTCATCAATTGTTGCTTTAAGCTCGGTGATTTCGCTTAGAGATGAGTTTTTCATCTGCTCAATTATACTATCCCTGGCAAACAACTCAGATTTGCCGGATTCTCCTTGAGAGCGTAATTCCCGAGCTTCCTGAGTGATATGCTCAATGGCTGTTTTCAATTGATTTATTTCTTTTTGATAAAGCTCATTGTCTTCCTGAATTTTCCCGAGAGCAGTGTTCGCTTCTCTTAATTGTTCAATCTCAACACGCAAAGTGCTAATTTCTTCTGTTGAAATCTTTAGTTGTCCCTCAAGAACATTTTTTCCGAGAGTAAGAGATTTCAATTCTGAAATTCTGTCTTTTTGTTCAATAATCAGTTCTGCATTAGTATTGAGAACATTATTTTTCCTGATAATCTCAAGTTTTGACAGCTCGAAATTTCTTTTGATTTCCTTCAGTTCTTTGATGGTGTCTGACAATTCGGCAATTTTGGCAGTTCCTTCATCAGCTTGAACCGACACTTGCTTATGTTCATCAAAGAGCGTGCTGTATTTCTCTTCATAACCTTCGGCACGTTCGAGTTTGTGCTGAAGCTCTTCTGTCAACTTCTGATTTTCACTATACTCTTTGCACTGAATTTCATAGTCCTTGCCAAGATTTTTGTATTTCTCAGACAGAAGTTCATGATCGCTGAGACTTTTTTCAAGCACTTCAATATTTTTCCTTAAGTCATAATTTTCTTTTTCAAGATGCTCAAAATTGCTCAGCATTTCTGACAAAGATTTTTTTTCTTGTTCCAATCGCAGGAT
>JAQIDA010000077.1 GCA_027858275.1 Candidatus Kapaibacterium sp.
GTTTAGAATGGTTTTTTTTATATTTTTGCAAGCTCTGAAATAACTGAGAAATGTATTTGAATGATTTTTCCGGAGATAAGTAAGTGCCGACAATAAGCCAATTAATTAGAAAGCCCAGAAAGCGTAAAACTAAGAAAAGTAACGCTCCTGCGCTGGATTCGTGTCCTCAGAGACGCGGTGTATGTACAAGAGTATATACGACTACTCCTAAAAAACCTAATTCGGCGTTGCGCAAAGTCGCACGTGTGAGATTATCCTCAGGTGTTGAGGTAACATCATATATCCCGGGTGAAGGTCATAATTTGCAGGAACACTCCATCGTGTATATTCGCGGAGGAAGAATTAAAGATATTCCCGGTGTCAGATATCACGTATTAAGAGGTGTTGCTGATACTCAAGGGGTAGAAGGCAGAAATCAGGGACGTTCCAAATACGGAACAAAACGCCCTAAGAAAAAATAAGAATTGAATATTCATAATTCTATATAAAGATTGAAACATGAGAAAAAGACGCGCAGAGAAAAGACGGATAATCCCGGATCCTAAATTCAACGATTTATTGTTGTCAAGATTCATCAATAATATTATGCTCAACGGCGAAAAAAACGTTGCCAGAGGAATTATGTATGATGCTCTTGAATTGGTAGCCGAACGTACAAAAAAAGATCCTCTCGAAGTATTCAAAAAAGCAGTTTCCAATGTTGCTCCCGTGACTGAAGTTAAATCACGCAGAGTCGGCGGTGCTACTTACCAGGTGCCTGTGGATGTTCGCGATGACAGACGCACAGCGTTAGCAATCCGTTGGTTGAAGGTATATGCCAAAGCAAGAAGAGATAAAACTATGGCGATGCGTCTCGCTGCAGAACTCATCTCAGCTTCCAACAGTGAAGGTGCAGCGGTTAAGAAAAAAGAAGATATCCACAGAATGGCTGAAGCAAACAAAGCGTTTGCCCACTTCAAGTGGTAATAATTATTAGTTCTTTGTCAATCAGAATAGTTTACGGTTAATATTATGTCAAAATCAATAGCCATATCGAAAATCCGAAACATCGGAATTATGGCCCATATTGATGCCGGCAAAACTACTACTACGGAGAGAATGCTCTTCTACTCAGGTTCGATCCATCGAATCGGGCAGGTCGATGACGGCACTGCTTTCATGGATTCAATGAATCAAGAAAAGGAGAGAGGTATAACCATAATGTCTGCGGCTACAACATGTTTCTGGGATGAACACCGGATCAACATAATTGATACACCCGGACATGTTGATTTTACAGCAGAAGTGCAAAGATCCCTCAGAGTATTAGACGGAGCTGTTGCGCTTTTTTGCGCTGTGGGTGGGGTTGAACCCCAATCCGAAACAGTCTGGCACCAAGCCGATGAATATAAAGTACCCCGAATTGCTTATGTAAATAAGATGGACAGAATGGGTGCTGACTTCTATCGGACTATTGACATGATAAAAGAAAAGTTCGGTGCTAACCCCGTGCCTTTGACGCTCCCCATAGGAGCTGAATCAGAATTTGAAGCTGTTATCGATTTATTGCAAATGAAATCTATATACTTCGATGCTGAAACAGAAGGTCGGGAATTTGAACTTAGAGAGATACCTGAAGAATATCTCGAAAAAGCAGAAGTCGCAAGGCAAGTTATATTAGATGTCGCCGCCGAAAATGACGACGAACTTCTTTCTAAATATCTTGACGGTGCGGAACTGACAACAGAAGAAATTGAAAGCGGAATAAGAAAAGCCGTAATCAATTTAACTGTATTGCCGGTTTTCTGCGGTTCATCGCTTTCCAATATCGGCGTTCAGCCCTTGTTCGATGCTATCGTCAAATACCTTCCGTCACCTAAAGATGTTGAACACTACACAGGGTTTGATGTTACGGATGATGAAAAGGAATTAACAAGGTTGCCGCTGAATAAACAACCCTTTTCGGCTTTAGCATTTAAAGTGTTGGTTGATCCCTTTGTCGGGAAATTGACATTCTGCCGAATTTACTCAGGTGTTATAAAAGCAGGAGAATCTGTTTTTAACTCATCAACGAGCAAAAAGGAAAAAGTCGGCAAGATCATGCTGATGCATTCCAATAAAAGGGAAGAGATCAAGGAAGCGGGAGCAGGCCAGATAGTAGCAATACCCGGGCTTAGGTTCACATTAACCGGCAACACACTATGTTCGCAAACAGAACCAATAGTATATGAGAAAATAGAATTTTCCGAACCTGTGATTAATCAATCAATCGAAGCCAAGAATATGGCAGAGAGAGAAAAATTGATCGACGTCCTCGGGAAATTGTGTGAAGAAGATCCGACTCTCAGAGTTAATACAGATGAAGAGAGCGGACAATTGATATTAAGCGGAGTTGGTGAACTTCATTTGGAGATTATTGTTGATCGTCTCAGACGGGAATTCAGTATCACCGCCAAACTCGGTAAGCCTCAAGTATCGTTCAGAGAGACGATAACTGAGAGTGTAATCGAAAACGGCGTGTTAGACAGACTTGTCGGCGGGAAAGCTCAATACGCGGAAGTCAGCGTAAAGCTCGAACCGGCAGGGAAAGAAGAAGGACTGTCAGTTATAAACAAATTAGACGAAAACAAGGTTCCAAAAGAATTTCATCAATCTATCGAAAAAGGGGTTAGAGAATCATTGAAAACCGGCCCGAGAGGTTATCAAATGACAGACGTGACCGCGACAATTTTAGACGCGGGTTTTAATCCTGAATCAGCAAACGATGTAGCTTTTATTTTCGCGGGTTCGACCGCAGTGAAAGCAGGAGTTAAAAGAGCAAGTCCTCAAATGCTCGAACCTGTGTTCTCATTAGAGGTTGTGTCTCCCGAAGAATATGTCGGAGACGTAATCGCTGATTTGAGCGTAAGAAGAGGAAGAGTAGAAGGAATTACTCAGAAAGGGAAAATGCAAGTTGTCAAAGCAACCGCACCCCTTTCAGAGATGTTCGGATATATTACGAAGTTAAGGTCCCTTAGTAAGGGCAGAGCAATATATACGATGACATTCTCTCATTACGAGGAAGCACTGACGAATAATAGTAAATAATTATTCTGATAAGAGAAAAAACTGATACTATATAATAAATAATTCATTAAAATTAAATTGGAGCATTATCATGGCAAAAGAAAAATTTGATCGCTCGAAACCACACATCAACTTATGTACAATCGGACACGTTGATCATGGTAAAACAACATTAACAGCTGCTATAACAATGGGTTTAGCTAAAAAAACTCCCGGTGCGGATATTCGTTCATTCGATTCTATCGACAACGCGCCTGAAGAAAAAGCACGCGGTATAACAATCGCTACTGCTCACGTTGAGTACGAAACAGAAGCTCGTCACTATGCACACGTTGACTGCCCGGGTCACGCTGATTATATCAAAAACATGATCACAGGCGCAGCTCAGATGGATGGCGCTATTCTTGTTTGCGCTGCAACTGACGGACCTATGCCCCAGACTCGCGAACATATCCTTTTAGCTCGCCAGGTTGGTGTGCCTAAAATGGTTGTATTCATGAACAAAGTTGATATTGCTGACGAAGAACTTCTTGAACTCGTTGAAATGGAACTTCGCGAATTGTTGGATGAATATAAATTCCCAGGCGATGAAATTCCAATCATTCCGGGTTCAGCTCTTCAGGCTCTCAATGCAGGTTCTGACGAATCAGCAACAGTTGATGATCCAAGATTAGAATGTATCTACAAATTGATGGACGAAGTTGATTCTTATCTCCCTACTCCGGAACGCGATGTAGACAAACCATTCTTGATGCCTGTTGAAGATGTCTTCTCAATTACAGGTCGCGGCACAGTTGCTACAGGTCGTATCGAACGCGGTATTGTTAAAGTTGGCGAAGAAGTTGAAATCGTTGGTTTCGGTCTTCACAAAAAAACAGTATGTACGGGCGTTGAAATGTTCCGCAAATTACTTGATGAAGGTCAAGCGGGCGACAACGTTGGTATCTTGCTTCGCGGCATAGACAAAAAAGAAATCGTACGCGGAATGTGCCTTGCCAAAAAAGGTTCAATCACACCGCATCATAAATTCTTCGGTCAGATTTATTTCTTGACTAAAGACGAAGGCGGACGCCACACACCATTCTTCAGTGGTTACAGACCACAGTTCTATTTCCGTACAACAGATGTTACGGGAATCATGAACCTTCCTGAAGGTGTTGAAATGGTAATGCCGGGCGATAACCATGACAAATTAGAAATCGAACTCATCACTCAGGTCGCTATGGAATCAGGACTTCGTTTCGCTATTCGCGAAGGCGGAAGAACAGTAGGCGCCGGTGTTGTAGTTGAAATCGCTGAATAAATCGACAATGAAAAAAGTAATAATGGGCAACACAAATTTAGAATTTGGAGTTTAAATTGGCTACACAAAAAATTCGCATTAAGTTGAAATCATACGATCATAACTTAATAGACAAATCTTGCGAGAGAATCGTGAAAACAGTCAAGCAAACAGGCGCGGTTATTTCCGGTCCGATACCTCTTCCTACAGGAAGATCAGTATATACTGTGAACAGATCGCCGCATGTTAATAAAAAATCGAGAGAGCAGTTCGAAACCAGAACTCATAAGAGACTGATTGACATCTTAAGCTCTACTCAGAAGACAATAGATGCTTTGATGCGTTTGGAATTGCCTGCGGGTGTCGATGTTGAAGTTAAAGTATAATAATGGAGAAAACAAATGACTGCGGCTATTCTTGGAAAGAAAGTCGGAATGACCAGTCTGTTTACTGATAAAGGCGCAAAAGTCCCGGTTACGGTTATCCAAGCCGGACCTTGCACCATTACTCAGATAAAAACAATGAAGACAGACGGTTATTCTGCAGTACAGTTGGGATTCGAAGAGATACCCGAAAGAAAAGTAAATAAACCTTTAGCAGGCCATTTTGCTAAGGTTGGGTCGAAACCGATGAGAACTCTCAAAGAGTTCCGTGACATGAACGTAGATTTTAATGAAGGCGACGAAATAACAGTCGAACAATTTAACATCGGCGATAAAGTCAAGGTTTCGGGAACAGGTAAAGGTCGAGGATTTCAGGGCGTTGTGAAAAGACACCACTTTAAAGGTGTTGGTATGGCAACTCACGGTCAGAAAGATCGCCAGAGACACGGTGGTTCAGTAGGACAGTCATCTTGGCCCTCAAGAATTCTCAAAGGGGTACGCATGCCGGGTCGCATGGGCGGCAAACGCGTAACAATTAGTAATATAGAAGTTATGGATATTGTATCCGATCAGAATATTATTATCGTTAAAGGATGTCTCCCCGGACCAATTAATTCACTATTAGAAATCGTTAAGCGATAGGCGAAATACAATGCTATTAGACATATTTAAAATAGACGGCAGTAAATCGGGGCAAGTTGAAATGAACGACGCCATATTCGGAATTGATCCGAACGAGCATGCTATGCATATGGCAGTTGTTGCTTATCTCGCCCATCAGAGACAGGGTACTGCAAAAACCAAAACTCGCTCTGAAGTTCGCGGCGGCGGAAGAAAACCATGGAGACAAAAAGGCCGAGGCACAGCCAGAGCCGGTACGATAAGATCACCTTTATGGGCAGGCGGCGGAACAATCCACGGCCCCGTACCACACAAGTACACAATAGACTTGCCGAAAAAAGTAAAAAGACTTGCAAGAAAATCAGCATTCTCAACGAGAATCTCTGAAAATAACATCAAGATTGTTGAAGATTTCACATTCGACGAAATCAAAACAAAACAGATGACAGAAGTCTTGAAAAGTTTAGAACTCAGCGGAGAAAAAACATTGATTCTCGTCCCCAAAGTGGATGAAAAAGTATATATTTCAGCAAGAAATATCCCTAATGTAAAAGTTGCTCCGGCAGATTTAGCTTCAACTTATGATATACTAAATCATAAGAAGATCCTTATTCTCAAAAGTTCGATTGACACAATTGATAAAACATTTAGTTTATAATATCCGGGCCTAAAACAATGATAGAAATTATTAAACGCCCCTTGGTGACGGAAAAAGCAATGAAGCTCAGTGAAGTTGGGCAGTATTGTTTTATTGTTGACCCTGATGCAAACAAAATTGAAATCAAAAAAGCAATTGAAGATTTGTTTGAAGTCAAAGTCAACAGTATTCGTACACTGAGAGCAAAAGGTAAAGTCAAAACAAAATTTACCAAAAAAGGCTTGATGAGAGGTTCATCACCACTGCGTAAAAAAGCCTACGTGACCTTAAAAGAAGGTTATACAATAGATATCGTATCCGGCACTGCCGGCGATGAGTAAGTTTCAATAACAATTAAGATAAATTGAACAATGGCTATTAGAACATTAAAACCGATGACACCGGGAACACGGTTCTACTCGATCAGCGCTTTCGACGAAATCACTGAATCAAAACCGTATAAACCTTTGCTTCGTCCCCTGAAAAAATCAGGCGGAAGAAATAATACCGGTAGAATAACATCGCGTCACATAGGCGGCGGTCACAAAAGAAAATACAGAATTATAGATTTCAAAAGAAATAAGTACGACATTCCTATGACTGTCGAAACTATTGAATACGATCCTAACAGATCCGCACGTATTGCATTATGTAAATACGAAGACGGAGAAAAAAGATATATACTCGCTCCTGACAAAGTCAAAGTTGGTGATATTCTTATTACTTCAGCTGACGCGGAATTTAAAGACGGCAATACGCTGCCTCTAATAAAAATTCCTACAGGATTGTTTATTCATAATATTGAAATGAAACCCGGTAAAGGCGGACAGATTGTTCGCTCTGCAGGAACTTCAGCGCAGATCGTTGCTTGTGATGACAAATTCGCGCAAGTGAAGATGCCTTCGGGCGAAGTTAGATTGATCCCCGCAAATTGCCTCGCGACACTCGGTCACGTAAGCAATGGTGATCACATGAATATTATGCTCGGCAAAGCCGGCAGATCCAGATGGCTTGGAATCAGACCACAAACTCGCGCTATGTGTATGAACCCGGTCGATCACCCGATGGGTGGCGGCGAAGGTAAATCAAAATCCGGCGGTGGTCGTAAACATCCGAAATCCCCTTGGGGTCAGTATGCTAAGGGCGGAAATACTCGTAAGAAGAGTAAACAGTCTAATAAGTATGTTGTTAAGTCAAGAAAAATGAAATAAAGGGGTAATTCAAAATGTCCAGGTCGTTAAAAAAAGGATTCTTTACTCACTATAAATTGCTCAAGAAAATTGAAGCATTAAATGAGTCAAACAAAAGGCAGGTAATCAAAACTTGGTCACGCGCGTCTACTATAACGCCTGACTTTGTAGGACATACTGTCGCCGTGCACAACGGCAAAAATTTCATACCCGTGTTCATAAGCGAAAACTTAGTAGGACATAAATTCGGGGAATTCGCGCCGACACGTATGTACAGAGGTCATGCCGGCCATAGAAAAGAACAAAGAACTGCTAAAAAATAAATATTGCGGAGACAATAATAATGGAAGCAAGGGCACAGAAAAAACATATCCGCTCATCGCCCAGAAAGATGAGATTGCTCATTGATCTGATTCGCGGAAAAAGCGTTACAGAAGCTTTTTCCATACTCAGGTTCTCAACAAAAATAGCATCAAAAGATGCTGAAAGACTGTTGACATCAGCAATTTCCAATCTTTCAAATAATGAAGACGGAAGAACAGTTGACAACGCTAACATCAACATCAAACAAGCTTGGGTTGATTGCGGACCGATGATGAAAAGAATTCAGCCGGCCCCGATGGGAAGAGCTTACAGAGTGAGAAAGCGTTCGAATCATTTAACAATTGTTGTAGAAACTCAAGATTAAAATAACAGAGGAGTGTTACTTTGGGACAGAAAACTAATCCTATCGGACTGCGATTAGGCATCATCAGACAGTGGGACGCCAACTGGTTTGATGAAAAAAATGTCGCCGCAAAAATTGGCGAAGATATGAAAGTCCGTGATTATATTAAAAAACGTTTGAAAAAAGCCGGCGTAGGCCGTGTTATTCTTGAGCGTACTACAAAACAATTGAGAATCACGATTAATACTTCCAGACCCGGTGTCATCATCGGTCGTTCAGGAAAAGATATTACTCAGCTTGAAGAAGAAATCAAGAGATTTACAAAAAGAGAAGACGTAAAGATACTTATCAGTGAAATCAAAAGACCCGAATTGGATGCTATCTTGGTTGCTGAGAATATCGCGCAACAGCTCGAAGGAAGAATCTCCTTCAGACGCGCTCTTAAAATGTCCGTTTCCTCAGCAATGAGAACCGGCGCTGTCGGCATCCGCGTAATGTGCGCGGGAAGACTCGGCGGAGCTGAAATGGCAAGAACAGAACAGTATAAAGACGGAAGAATTCCTCTGCATACATTGCGCGCGGATATTGATTATGGAACCGCAACAGCTCAGACTATATACGGATCAATCGGTGTAAAAGTCTGGATCTGCAAAGGCGAGATAATCGGTAAGAGCTTATATTAATGAAGTGAAATATAATTGCGAGAAATAAAAAATGTTAAGTCCGAAAAGAGTAAGATACCGCAAGACACAACGCGGCAGAATGCGTGGGAAAGCTTACAGAGGATCATTAGTAACCTTCGGGTCATATGGTCTTAAAGCACTGGATTGTGCTTGGTTAACGAACCGTCAAATTGAAGCGTCACGTATTGCAATAAACAGATTCCTCAAACGTGAGGGAAAGTTGTGGATTCGTATTTTCCCGGATAAACCTTATACAAAAAAACCTGCTGAAACCAGACAGGGTAAAGGTAAAGGTAATCCTGAAGGTTGGGTAGCAGTTGTAAAACCCGGAAGAGTTTTATTTGAAGTCGAAGGCGTGTCCGAAGAAGCGGCAAAAGAAGCCTTAAGACTCGCAGCCCACAAATTACCTATCAAGACAAAGTTTGTTAAACGTATTGATTTAGTCTAGGATGAAACCTCGTAAAACATCAGATTTGATAGAATTAACTGAAGAAGAACTAAGACGTACTCTCGACGAAACCAAAGAAACTTTGGCAAAGCAGAGATTTCAAAACGCCTTGAGTCAGTTACACGATACCGCGTATTTGAATATATTAAGAAAAGATATCGCGCGAATTCAAACAATTATCAATGAACGTCAAAGAGCGAAATAAAATGGAAAACGAAAAAATTGAAACAACGACAATCGCTGAATCAACTGACGAAGCGAAACGCTCGAACAAAAGAGTTCTGAAAGGCAAAGTCACATCCAATAAAGCTGACAAGACAGTCACTGTCAAAGTCGAAAGATTGATTGCTCATCCTTTGTACAAGAAATATTACAAAAGAAGCAAACAGTTCATGGCTCATGACGAGATGAATGAATGCAATATCGACGATTTTGTTAAGATAAAAGAATCACGCCCCTTAAGCAAACGCAAAATGTGGGCATTAGTTGAAATACTTGAGCGCGCAAAATAGGAAGGTGTGTATTAAATTATGGTACGTGAAGAAAGCAATCTGGTTGTCGCTGACAACTCAGGCGCTAAAAGAGTAAGAATAATCCGCGTATTAGGCGGACACGGGAAAAAATACGCCGGCGTAGGCGATTTGGTTGTTGTAACAGTTAAAGCAGCAATCCCTAACTCGAATGTCAAAAAGAGCGAAGTATGCGGTGCGGTTATCGTTAGTACTAAAAAAGAAATCGGCAGAAAAGACGGATCTTTCATCCGTTTTGACGACAATGCCGCTGTACTTCTCAACGCAGCAGGAGAACCAAGAGGTACTCGTATCTTTGGCCCGGTCGCAAGAGAATTAAGAGAAAAAAATTATATGAAGATAGTCTCACTGGCTCCGGAAGTTTTATAACGGTTAAAAGCTATGAAAAAAACACAGAAAATAAAAACAGAAGACATCGTCCAAGTCATCGCAGGAAATGATAAAGGTACTCAAGGACGCGTTCTTGATGTAAATGACAAGACTAACAGAATTTTAGTCGAAGGTGTTAACATCAGAACCAAACACGAGAAACCTAACCCTCAAAACCAAAAGGGCGGCAGAGTAAAAAAAGAAATGCCGATTCATTATTCCAATGTAATGATACTCGACGATGAAAAGAATCCGACAAGAATCGGAATCAAACGTGAAGATGTAAACGGCAAAATTGTACCAAAGCGGTATGCCAAATCAAACGGTAAAAATTTGTAACAGATAAACTATAAAGTAAGTATAGATATGGCAAAGCAAAAAAAAGCAGGAGGACAGTTCGGATCAGTTTCCAAAAAAGCTGACTTCCGTCCTGAAGGCAAAAGACTTGAAGAAGTCAAAGGCGAAGTTCCTTCACCGAGATTGCAGGAGATTTACCGTGAAAAGGTTGTGCCGGCAATGATGAAAAAATTTGGATATAAATCCTCGATGCAGGTTCCCAAACTCGAAAAAATATGTTTGAATATGGGAGTCGGACAAGCAACACAGGATCAGAAATTACTCCAATTCGCACTAAACGAAATGGAATTGATTTCAGGGCAGAGACCTTGTTTGACAAAGTCGAAACGCGCGATTTCAAATTTCAAATTAAGAGAAGACATTCCAATTGGTGTTAAAGTAACATTGAGAAGAGCCGGAATGTATGAATTTATGGACAGATTTATCAACATCACATCTCCTCGTATTCGTGACTTTAGAGGTTTTTCGGATAAAGGTTTCGACGGCAGAGGCAACTTTAATGTCGGCATCAAAGAGCAGATCAACTTTATTGAAATTGATGTTGACAAAATCAACAAAATTACGGGATTGGATATCAATTTCGTTATTAAATCAAACAGCGACGAGGAATCTCATGCGCTTTTGACAGAATTTGGTTTTCCGTTCACTAAACGTGTAAAAGGATAAAAAATATGTCTAAGACATCAGTTTATGCCAGAAATGAAAAAAGAAAAAGATTAGTAGCTAAATACGCCGAAAGAAGAGCTGCTCTGAAAGAAGCAGGTGACTGGGAAGGTTTGCAGAAACTACCCCGCAACAGCTCACCCGTTCGAGTAAGATCACGCTGCCAAATGACCGGACGCGGCAGAGGTGTATACAAAAAATTCGGATTATGCAGAAATGTATTCCGTCAATTAGCTTTAGAAGGTAAAATCCCCGGTATAAGAAAAGCAAGTTGGTAACATTTTAAAAAGCAGAAGAATAATATGCCAGTAACAGATTCAGTATCTGACTTTTTGACAAGAATCCGTAACGCCGGACAAGCAGGGCACAAAACCTTAGAGATGCCTGCTTCAAAAATGAAAGCTTCTATAGCTTCAATCTTGGCCGATCAGGGATTTATCAAAAGTTATGAAAAGACAGAAGAAGGTATCCAAGGAACAATCAATATTGCATTGAGATATTTCAAAGGAAAATCAGTGATTCTTAAAATGACAAGAATCAGCAAACCGGGCAGAAGAGTTTACGCTTCGGTAGA
>JAQIDA010000090.1 GCA_027858275.1 Candidatus Kapaibacterium sp.
AGAATAATTTTTATATTTTAGGTCTAAAACAACAAAATTGTTTGCTTTTCAGACGGATCAATATCCTGAATTATTATGAATAAAACAAAAGTTTTTTGATATTTATTAAGTTTATTTAATTTCGATTCTGCTTTAAACTGCCGAGCAATAATCATTCAACCGATATTTATTCAAATATTTCGCCTGTTTCGAACGTCATCAGAGTGTTGTCAGGAGGGATAGAAACTGCTTTTATATATTGCGAGTCGCGAAAGAACAATATGGAATATGAAGGAAATAATCCAAATTTATATTATACGATAAAAGCACAAAGCCGGGCGGAATTAAAAATTAAACGCTCTAAATTTGTAGCCACTGCTATTCCCGTTAATAACAAGGAAGAGGCTATGGCAGCACTCGGAACTGTTCGCACTGAATTTCACGACGCCCGCCATAATTGTTTTGCTTATCGATTCGGAAATCAAGGTCTCGAATTTCGTTCAAGTGACGACCGAGAGCCTTCCGGTTCCGCAGGGAAACCTATATTATTCTCACTCAGTAAATTCGATCTAAGTGATTTGATTGTTGTTGTAACTCGCTATTTCGGCGGGATCAAATTAGGTGTCGGCGGTTTGGCCAGAGCATATTCAGGAGCAGCGGATCTAGCGTTAGCGCAAGCAATAAAGCGACCGGTTCATTTGACTGTCCCGGTAAAAGTTTTCTGCACTTACGAAGATGTAAATGTGGTCAAGAAACTTGTAACTGAACATTCAATCAGCTTCGAAGAAAACTATTTTGATTCAGTAGAATATACAGCTCACATTCCAAAGACAGAAGCTGATAAATTCGCCAAAATTATATCAATAGCTACAAATGCAAGAGCCGGCACGGTTATCCAAAAGCAATCATAATCATTAATCAGCATATATAATGAAAATAATCAGATCAATTACGGAAATGCAAGCTGTCTCGAAGACTCATAAATCTCAAGGAGAAACAGTGGCTTTAGTACCGACTATGGGCTATCTCCACAAGGGACACGCCTCACTAATGCGTCATGCAAAAGAAAACGCTGATGTAGTAATTGTCTCATTGTTCGTCAATCCGACCCAGTTTGCTCAGGGTGAGGACTTTGATTCTTATCCTCAGGATTTTGAAAGAGACAAAGCCGTTACGGAGGAAATTGGAGTTAATTATCTGTTCATGCCGATTGCTTCTGAAATGTATCCCGATGGCTATAACAGCTCTGTTGTTGTTTCCGGAATCAGCAAAAAATTCGAAGGAAGCACTCGTCCTACGCACTTCAACGGAGTCGCTGCGGTAGTGGCAAAACTCTTCAATGCATGTTTGCCCGATATTGCTGTTTTTGGACAAAAAGACTATCAACAAACTCTCGTAATAAAACGATTTACCAGAGACTTAAACTTTCCTGTCGAAATAGTTGTCGCTCCGACAAAACGAGAAAAAGACGGTTTGGCTATGAGCTCCCGTAATGTTTATTTAAGCGAACAAGAATGTGAAGATGCTACAATTTTATTTAAATCTTTGACCAAAGCATCGGAAGCAATTAAAGCAGGCGAAAGAAGCAGAATGGTCATCAATAACATTATGCTTGATTCCTTAAATTCTATAGACAAGATCAATCCGGATTACGCTTGTGCAGCGGATGCAGATACTTTTGACGAACCGGAAGAATTTGCCCGGGGGCAAAGAATTGTACTGATGATCGCAGTTTATTTAGGCAAAACCAGATTGATTGATAACACTGTGATTACTCTTCCGTAAAACAAATAGGCAAAGCCTCAGAAAAATATTAAAAACAATATCACATTAAGCAATCTATCCTATTAGAATATATACATGTTACGAGATGATCGTTAACCATGCCGATTGCCTGCATATAGGCATAACACATTGTTGAGCCGGTGAATTTGAATCCTCTTTTTTTGAGATCTTTGCTCATTGCGTCAGATTCTTTCGTTGTAACGGGAATATCCTTCATTTCTTCCGGTCTGTTACAGATTGTCTTTCCGCCGGAGAAAGCCCACAGATACTTATCAAAGCTGCCAAATTCTGTTTGAATATCAATAAAGAGCCGTGCGTTATTTATCGCGGCTGCAATCTTCAATCTATTGCGGATTATGCCCGCGTCATTGCGCAACTCTTCCGCTTTAGCAGGATCATACAAACTAATTTTCCGGTAATCAAACTTATCGAAAGCTTTGCTGAAATTCTCTCGTTTGTGAAGGATTGTGGACCAACTCAAGCCGGCCTGAAAAAACTCAAGAAGCAAAAACTCAAACAGTTTGCGATCATCGTGAACAGGATTACCCCATTCCTTATCATGATAAGCCCTCATCAAAGGATCATTGCCTACCCAATCACATACTGTTTCATCGCCCATTTAGTCTTTCCCTTTAGAATGTCTTACCGGTATATTATTTTGAAAGCAACTCAATTTTATCTTCCGAGTCACGCTTGAAACTATATTCATCAGTGAAGCCGGATTCAATAAATTGGACTTTTCCGTTTTTGCCTATATATATTCTCGCAGGCAAACCTGTTAAACCAACATTTTTAGGCAGCTCACTTTTTTCGTCAAGATAAGTGGGAACCTTAAATTCAGCATCTGTCAGGAAGTCATTAACGGCTTCTGAGACGTTTTCTCCTTTTTCCCACACAGCTACGGCGGCAAAGACAATGTCGCTTCTCAGAGCGTATTTACCGGCGAGTCTGTCAAATGCTGACATTGCTTCCCTGCAAGGTCCGCACCAAGTTGACCAAAACTCAATAATCACAACTCTCCCTTGCTGTCTGTCTAGATCCAATGCCTTGCCGCTGACTGACTTAATAACACCAAGATCGGCATTCATATTCAATTTCTTATGCATTAACTTTTGGATTCGCTTATTACGAGCAATTTTTTTTATGTTTGAGATAAAAGGCTCATAATCACTGCCGGGGCGCAGGCTGTCAAAAAGAATTTTATGATAATCCTCAATCGACTTTGAACTTTGAGAATTCTTTATTGCTTTAGTTGCAGTCTCTAATGCTTGCTCTGCATTGGAGGTTGAAGAATAAAAGTCGATATACAGAGCGTAGATCGTTCCGGGGATTTCATTCATGCAAGCCGCTTCTGCCTTTTCAAGTATGGCTAATGCAGCTTCGTAATTCTTGGCCCACAGATAAACTTCGGCATTGGCTTCAAGCACTCTGATATAATCTTGGTTCCTCTTGTATTCCCATTCTCTTTCATTCATATATACAGGTTTGAGATGAGTCTTATTCTTCACTGCTTCATTGCTTGCTATTTTCATCAATTCTGTAGCTTTAGCGAGATTGACATCGATATTTTCATCATCATCATCAGTTTCTACGACAGCGGATGCAAGTTGGGTATATGCTGATGACGGAACGGTTCTGAAAGACTTCAATATCTTTTCAATTTCTTCATGTTTTTTGCTCTGCAGATATCCGGAGACTAAGGCTGAAAACAATCTTTCACGATTTGAAGATTTTGGAAAAGCTTTGATGAAGTCTTGGACAAGATCGGAAAAGTCTTCTAAGTTTTCTGCTTGAGACAGTTTGGACATATATACTTCCTGAGCAGTCTCACTTTTGGGGAATCGTTTAGCGAATTGCTTTTCAATTTCTTCGGCTTTGTCTTGTTTGTTGAGAGTGCGCAAGGCACGGGTAATTGATTTTATATCATTCTCATCATTCTTATTAAAACGACGTTTTGCGTATTGCTCAATTTTCTGTTTAAACTTAGCATTTGTGATTAATCCAAGATCTAAACGCAAAGATACAGCGCCGATCAGTGCTTGCAGGTTGTTCGGGTACAGAAGATTTTCTTTCTTCAACATTTTTAATGCTTTTTTGAAATCTACTCTTCGGCTGCAGTTAGCAGGTGAATTTCCGAGATAACTGATCCCTGCCTGTAAATATGAGGATCGAACAATATTGTTGTCATTATCAACAATCTGATAGTCCCAAAATTTAGAGCGATTATCATCTTGAGTCTCATAAAGATTGGAGATTTTAATTAGACCAAAAACTTCGTTTTCGGGCACTTTAAACGAACCATAATATTTATTTTTATTCCTGTCATAGGATAAAGAAATCTGCCGTGCTTTGGGAAAAGAAGACGATCCTTCATAGCCATAAATGTAAGCAAAAAGTTGCGTCCAACGGCTGTTGGTTTGATAGACAATATTAACCGTACTGCCTGCTTTAGGGCTTTCCGGACTCAGAGTTAAATTCCCTGCATTTGATTGTGAGAATGCTAAGACAAACATTAGAAATGATACGGCTAACCCGCTGAACTTCAACCTAAACATTATTTTCTCCTTTTATTTTAGCAAGAGTAGATACTCTGCTCTGTTAATTATCTTTTTTCGTCAAAATATCCGTCAATGATTCTTTAATCATCTCAAAACCTTCTTCAGGACTGTCGATATATTTAAACAAATTCAGATCTTCTTCACTAATTGTACCGTATTCTACAAGCTTGTTGAAATCGACAATATCTTCCCAAAACTTCCTTGAGTAAAGGAATATCGGGAGCGGCTTGGTTATTTTATAAGTCTGTCGCAATGTCAGCACTTCCATCAATTCATCGAGTGTACCGAAACCTCCGGGAAAGGCGATCAGGGTATTTGCAAGCATCACAAACCAGAGCTTGCGCATAAAGAAATAATGGAATTCAAAATTAAGACTCTTATTAATATACTGATTAGGATATTGCTCAAAAGGCAGAGAAATATTCAATCCGATTGATTTTCCGCCGGCTTCTTTAGCTCCTCTGTTAGCGGCTTCCATGATTCCCGGGCCGCCACCGGTGCATATCGCAAAACGTTCACGCTTGGGCAAAGTATTAGACCATTCAGTAATAAGCGAGCTGAGTTCGCGAGCCTCATGGTAGAATCGCGCGCTCTTATACATTTTTTCCACACTTTTAATGTCTTTTTCAATAATAATCCTCTCATCAGAACTTGCATTAGAGAGTTTGCCTCTGAGATCGGCTATTTGTTCATCAATCTGATCGACAGGTTTAATCCGAGCGGATCCGTAAAATATAATTGTTCTCTTTATTTTCTTTTCTTTGAATTGCTGTTTAGGATACAGATACTCTGACAGCAATCGAATTGTCCTGCCGTCACTGCTGCTTACAAACTCACTGTTGACATAAGCTTTTGGCGCGGATTCCAGAATAATTGTGTTGTCCGGTTTATCATTTATACTACTTTTCATGTTTTTCCTTTGCTGCTTTTCTTTTTATTAATTAAAATAAATGTTATAAATCTTATACTAATTTTTTAGAACTAAATGAGATGCAAACCACCGTCTACATTAATATTCACTCCGTTGATATACGAAGCATTTGTTAAAAAATATACTGTTTCAAATATATCACTAATCCGACCTTGTCTTTGCATGGGTATTCTGTCTGTCCTGATATCAGAACGTTGAGCAGAATCTTTTTCGTGAATCAAGATAGAGCCCGGGCTGACAGAATTGACACGTATTCTCGGCGCCAAATCACGAGCCATTGCTTTTGTTAACTGAACCAAGGCAGACTTTGAAACATTATAAGCAATACGTCTGTCCCATATCTTCTCTGCCCCAAGACTTGCTATATTCACAATCGATGATCCCGATTCAGCTTTGTCGCTAAATATTTTACTGAGATAATAAGCAGCTCGTAGATTTATATCGAATGTTGAGTTCCACAATTCAGGCGTCAATTCCTCAAGAGAGGCTCTGCCGGGAAATATTCCTGCATTATTTATTAATACGTCAGGAACAGCAACAGCATTTACGGCTTTGTCATAAGCTCGTTTGGTTTCATCTAAATTCTTCAAATCAGC
>JAQIDA010000103.1 GCA_027858275.1 Candidatus Kapaibacterium sp.
ATGGAATCCAATCAAGAAAGTGGAATCCATCGAAGAAAAAAAACAAATCAACTCACTCCGCCCAAAAACATAACTTGTCCGCTGATAAAATCACTTTCGGGCTTAATAAAGAAATCCAAAACATTGACCACATCGCGGAATTCAGTGAATCTCCTAATCGCCTGACGTTGGATAATTCCTTCTAATTTCTCCGGCGGAACATTCTTAATCAAATCAGTTTTTACGAGTGAAGGCGCTATGGCGTTCACTGTTATTCCGTCATCGGCAAGTTCGCGCGCTATAATTTTTGTTAGACTTTCAACAGCTGCTTTTGAGGCTACATAAGCGGCTTCGCCTTCGAGATTAAACTCAGTAGCGACTGTTGAAAAATTTATGATCCTGCCGAATTTATTCTTCTTCATAATTTTCGCTGCTTCTCGGCAAAACAAAAATGTGCCGAGGAAATTCGTATCGAATATCTTTTCGACAGTTGATGCCGGAGTCAACAAAAAATGATTCATGGAAGCAATGCCGGCATTATTTAGCAAGACATCGATCCTTCCGTATCGTTTACGAATCTGAGCGAACATCTTTTTTACAGTTTTTTCATCGGAAACTCCCGTAATGAAATGTTCGTAGTTTTCATGCTTGAATTCTGCCTCCGAACGACTGCAACCGATGACTTTATAACCTTGTTCAAGGTAGTACTCGCTTAACTGACGGCCTAATCCCTTACGGCTGCCGGTAATCAACATTATTTTCTGATTATTCATTTTATTCTCTTTCAATAAGCAGATTTATATAATCCGCTAATGTTTGAATAGTTCTGAAAGGACTGTTCTTCATCGACATAGCTTTTTCATCTGCCAAAGTAATTGTGACATCCAATTCGTCTTCGACCATACTTTCAACGGCAACTATCAAATTAACGAGTCCGAGAGAATCGAGTTTTCCGCCCTGACCAAACAAAACTTCTTCCGGTTTTTTTGCGACTTTGGTTGTGATCTGGTCAGAAATATCATCTATTGATTCATATATCAAATTTAGAATTTTTGCATCAGCCATAATTATTTATTCCTTAACATTAATATTCAAAATTTCAGTTAGGCAAAAATACAAGATTTTTGTCTTAAGGACAACAATTCATATCAAATTATTGTCAGCAAGCCGGTCACAGCGCTTATATAATCGGTATTTCTCAATCAATATGTCAATTTCTTCTCATTCAACAATTAATTCCTTTTAACAATCTTTCAAGTATCCGTGAATTTTTGTAGTTTATTTCGTATTTTGTTTGGACGTGGAATTATTATCATAACCTGACGATAATTCATCATAATAAAAAAGTAAATCGATCACGAAATCAACAAACATTGTTTAATATATTGTTAATTAAAATCTTATGAAAAACGAAAAGAAGAAAACTAACGGCGAAGCCGAAGGAAAAATGAAAGCTGTTCAGGTCGCCATGGACCAGATCGAAAAGCAACACGGTAAAGGCTCAATCATGCGTCTGAACGATGTTCGCGCGCAAAATGTCCCGTCTATTTCAACGGGTTGTATGTCACTTGATGCAGCAATAGGGATCGGCGGAGTGCCGAGAGGCAGAATAATTGAAATCTACGGCCCGGAGTCATCCGGAAAAACTACTGTTTGCCTGCATGTGATTGCCGAAGCCCAGAAAACCGGAGGCATTGCGGCTTTCGTTGATACTGAACATGCTTTGGATGTCAAATACGCTCAAAGACTTGGTGTTGATCTGAATAATCTCTTGCTGTCGCAGCCCGAATTTGGCGAGCAGGCTCTTGAAATAGTTGAAACTCTTGTCAGAAGCGGAGCAATTGATGTGGTGGTGGTGGACTCAGTTGCGGCTCTGACTCCGAGAGCTGAAATCGAAGGTGATATGGGCGACGCTCAAATGGGCTCTCATGCCAGACTTATGTCACAGGCTATGAGAAAGCTCAACGCCGCAATCGGTAAATCAAATTGCTCAGTTATTTTTACTAATCAGCTAAGTAGCAAAATTGGCGTGGTTTACGGTAATCCGGAAACAACGACCGGCGGTAACGCTTTGAAATTCTATGCGTCTGTCAGAATTGATATACGCAGAAAAGAAGCGATCAAAGACGGTTCGGAAATTGTAGGTAATCGTGTTAAAACAAAAATCGTTAAAAACAAAGTCGCTCCTCCGTTCAAAGAAGTTGAATTCGATATCATGTATAACGAAGGCATCTCAAAAATCGGAGACATGATTGATGTCGCTACCGAGCACGGAATTGTCACTAAAAGCGGTTCATGGTATACTTTCAAAACAGAAAGAACACAAGGACGTGACGGTCTCCGCAAAATCTTCAAAGAAGATGAATCATTGCTCAATGAACTGACAGATTTGGTACGTAAAGCGATTATGCCGACAGATGAAATTGAGGCGGCTAAAGAAGAAATAGACAAAGATTTATAATAAGAACCACCCCCTAGCCCCCTCCTTTGCAGGCGTGGGACAAGATTGGGAATTATGAAAGTTGAATATTCTTATC
>JAQIDA010000116.1 GCA_027858275.1 Candidatus Kapaibacterium sp.
AAGAAAGTTCGTCCGCCTTCAATAGTCTTCGTGGTTGACGGCAAAAAAGTTGTGAAAACAGAAGTCAAAACCGGACTCAGCGACAAAGGATACATAGAAATAAAATCCGGTATCGAAGAAGGACAAGAAGTTGTCAGCGGCAGCTTCATGGCAGTCAGCAAGAAACTCTATGACGGCGCGACGATTAAAGTGAAGAAGAAAAAGAAGAAGAGACGTTTTGGGAAGAAGGAAGAGTAAGAGCCACCCAGCTGCAAGGCGGCACCCCGCCTCGGAGCAGGAGGGGAGTTTGAAGAATCTTATCTTGTTCCCCCGCCTGTGAAGAGGGGGTTAGGGAGTGGTCCTTCTCTTAAGAAACGAGAAAAAATAATTCTCTAACATAATTTGAAAAAAAGAAAATGACAGATTCGAATAAAATAATCATAGATATTGAGAATATCGCGAAAATCTATAAGATGGGTTTTGAAATAGTCCATGCCTTGCGTAAAGTGAGTCTCAAAATTCGGCAGAATGAATATCTTGCAATAATCGGCCCTTCAGGATCCGGGAAATCAACACTGATGAACATTCTCGGGTGCCTTGATACTCCCACACTCGGGAATTATCATTTCAAAGAAAAAGATGTAAATTTTATGGATGATAATGATGTTGCGGAGATTAGAAATCAGGAAATTGGGTTTGTATTTCAGACTTTCAATTTGCTTGCACGGTCAACAGCTGCGAAAAATGTTGAACTTCCTCTTGTTTACGGAGGCGTTACTGCTTCCGAAAGAAAACAACGTGCCGAACAAACATTGATAAACGTAGGTCTCGGAGATCGTATGGATCACAAGCCCAATGAGCTTTCGGGCGGTCAGCGTCAGAGAGTCGCTGTAGCCAGAGCTTTAGTGACTAATCCCTCAATAATTCTCGCCGATGAACCTACGGGTAATCTTGATACTAAAACCGGCGTTGAGATTATGAAGCTATTCAACGATCTATGGGAAAAAGGAAACACAATAATTGTGGTTACTCACGAAGAATCCGTTGCCAAGCACGCTCACAGAATTATTCGTCTTCGTGACGGTCTGATCGAATGTGATGAAGTCAACGACAATCCCGCTCACGATTTTGAAATAAAAGAAATAATCGAAAGCTAAAATTTATTTATGTCTTATGAAGCCATGATATATAATGTTTAACGAACTCGGCGAAACAATAAAAATCGCTTTTGACGCGATAAGAACTGCGAAACTCAGATCAATGCTGGCGTCGCTCGGAGTCGTTATAGGTATCTCATTTGTCATTCTGATGGGTTGGATACTGACCGGTTTGGACAATGCCATGCAGGATACTTTCGACATGATCGGTACCGATATGCTCTATATAGACAAACACAATTGGGCGGGCGGCTCGAATTGGAAAGAAATGCGTCAGAGAAAAGATATTACCTTAAATCAAGCGAAAGACTTTTGTGAAAGAATTGAATCCGCCGAAATAGCCGTCCCTGTCATCAGAACACGGAGGTCGCAGATAAAATATAAGGGGCAAGCCTATCAAGCAAGTTTCATCGGGACGGTAAGCGAACATTCAATAATTTCCTCCAAAAATATAGCTTCCGGCAGATTTTTTACCGGCTTCGAAGATAACTTATCCGCCAATGTAATGGTGATAGGACACAAAATAGCCGAGACAGTCTTCCCGAATGAAGAGCCTATCGGTAAAATTATAAAAATCAAAGGTCGAAAACTTGAGATTATCGGAGTAATGAAAAAGCAAGGGACTATGATGATGGATTTCGTTGATCTGCAATGCTATGTGCCGATCAAAAAATTCTTGAGTATTTACGGCCGAGACAGATCTTTTGAAATTGCAGTGAAAGCAGGCAGCGAAGAAAAATTAGACGAAGTGCGCGACGAAGCACAGGGATTATTCCGTGAAATACGAAATCTAAAACCATGGGCAAAAGACGATTTCTCTATAAATGAAACCAAAGCTTTTGAAGAGATGGTCAAATCTGTTCGTACTACTGTGTGGAGTATAGGCCTGCTTATGACAGGTCTGTCGTTCATTGTAGGCATAATCGGGATTATCAATATTATGTTCGTCTCTGTCACGGAGAGAACAAAAGAAATAGGCGTTCGTAAGGCGGTAGGAGCTAAGAAGCGTTCAATATGGCTGCAATTTATAATTGAATCGGCAGTATTGTGTTTTTCCGGCGCGCTTATATCATTGATAATGTGTTCTGTCCTCGTCTTTGCCGTAGCGACAATATTGCCGCAGTCCGTTCCGGAAGTTTCATTCCTGTCGCCGACTTTGTCGTATGAATTATTGATAACGGCATCTCTTGTATCTATTTTTGTCGGTATTGTTGCGGGACTGATACCTGCCGTCAGAGCGGCTAATATGGATCCGGTTATCGCTATAAGATCGGATTAGAGTGACCCGAAATTGAAAAACAAAAGCAGAATTAAAACATGAATATAATTGAAAGTATACTGCTCGCTCTCGGAGCAATCGCGCAAAACAAGTTGCGATCATTCTTTACTCTGCTGAGTATCGCGATCGGGATATTCGCTATTATTGGAGTAGGTACACTTGTCAGCTCTATGGAATCCGCTATATTTACTGAGATGGACGCTATGGGCGAAAATTCATTTATCGTTTCTCAAAGACCGTCAATGATTACTTCCGGGCGAGAATGGCGAAAATACAGTAAGCGTAAGCCTATCACTTATTCTCAAGCAGAACACCTTAAAGATGAGATGCAAACCGCTGAAATGATTACGGTCCAATCATCTGCCGGAGGGCATACGGTGATCAACGGAAACAACAAAACAAACGGCGATGTTAATGTAGCAGGAACAGATGAGAACTTCTTTGAAGTTTTCAATTTTGGAATAGCCGAAGGTCGCGGATTGACTAAAGAGGATATTACTTTTAACAGAAATGTGATAGTGCTCGGCAACGATATTGCTGTCAAATGTTTTCCGGACGGAAGCTCTCCGATTAATGAAAGAGTTAAAATCAAGAATCAAACATATACTGTTATAGGTCTGTTGAGTATTAAAGGCGCAATGTTTGGACAAAGCCAAGATAATATGGTGCTGATCCCCGTAACTAATTATCTCAAATATTTCTCCAACAAATGGAACGAATCCCTGCGTGTGACCATAAAATCCGACAGCCGCGATAACATGGATGATTGCATGGACGAGACAATAGGACTGCTCCGAACAGTTAGAAACGTTAAACCTTGGGAGCAAAATGATTTTGAAATTGAAACCAACGAATTCATCACTGAGCAATTTTCGAGTTTCACTAAATATATCAGCTTTTTCGGTTTAGCTTGCGGCGGATTCGCTTTGCTTGCTGCCGGAGTCGGTATTATGAATATCATGCTTATATCAGTCAAAGAGCGTACCCGCGAAATCGGTCTGCGTAAAGCAGTTGGAGCCAAAAAGAATTGGATCGTCATTCAATTTATTATCGAGACTATTACATTATGTCAGGTGGGAGGAGCGTTCGGAGTAGTCGGCGGCTTCCTCGCTGCGTCCCTGCTGAGTATGCAGATTGAGCTGACACTGGTAGTCCCGATGGGTTGGATACTGTTCTCTGTAGGGGTCTGCACATTCCTCGGCGTTACATTCGGAGCCTATCCGGCGTGGAAAGCTGCGAAGCTAGATCCTATTGAGGCCTTGAGGTATGAATAGGGTAGGGGTTTGTTTTCTTCGATGGATTCCACTTTCTTTAGTGGATCCCATCTTCTTTTTGCGTTCCCTGCTGTCCGGAAACCTTGCCGAGGGTAAAGAAACCCTCGGAAGGTAAGAGCCAATAATGCTATACAGTAATACCTTCGGAAGGTTTCCGTTATCTAATCAACGTCATTTTGCCGCTTACAGATTTATTCCCGATATTGAGTTTATAAACATAAACCGAAGGCAGCACTTGCCCGCCGTTATTATTTGTTGCATCCCATTTCACTGAGAAAACGCCTTCGCCCATTCTTTCATTAAGCAAAGTCTTGATAAGATCTCCGGCGAGATTATATATTTTCAATTCTACAATTTCATCTCCGAGAGACGGGGGAACCGTGAATGCAATTGAAGTTGAAACATTAAACGGATTAGGATAATTCAATGTTTTAATAATCGCTTCAGGCATTGGCTCCTCATCAACGCCTGTTATTTGATAATTCAATATCGTATATTCGCCTTTGTCGTTTCCTAACTCATCGGCCATATATAGATTTGTAAATGCCGGTTTCAGAGCTGATTTATATAAAGTTGTCCATTCTTCATCGGTCAATCGTTCAAAGTTATTTGTAGTATATTCATAGTAACTGAGGACCGGGCCTATATAAGCTCTGCCGTCAGTGACAATAGTAGCGAGATTAACATTACCTGTTCCTGCATGAAGAACCCAGCCTACCATGTTCCCGTATTCATCGGTCGGGGCAGTATGGAAGTCCGCTACGAGGTGATCAGGAGGAAGTTTTGAGCAATCGACATTTTTATTGTAACTATCGCATTTCATACCTTTAAACAATCGAATATACCATCCATCCATTTGGGAATAATCAACACATCCGTCTACTTCAGCGATATGCAGCATGGCCTTTAAAAAAGCAGTCTCATTAGTTGATAATGTTGTGTTGCTTAATTGTTTTTCAGCAATGGCGGATAAAGTATCACAAGTATTTGAAAAATGTTTCATCAATTTAAGATTGCCGTCCCAATTGGGAGTAGGCGATATTTTTTCCAGAGCGTCATGGGTTGTTTCCGCCATCTGAGCTGCTGCAGCGAAAAACTTCGGAACAGGCTCAACATATGAATAAGGGAAGCTACATAACGGAATTCCGGTTGTATACGGTTGCTTGGCATACAAGATAAAATCATGGCGGAGCTCAGCCCAGCTCGCGAGTTGTGTCGTCATTGTCTTCTGCCACCAAGCGGCTGTCTGTGCGAATGCGGGAAGCTTTGTTCTGTCTTTTGGGGGATTAAGAGCGCGAATCATATTCAGCCAAGATGAATATGTCGTTTCTTTCCAGAATTCATCTTCGTAACCGTTTATTAAGTATCTTAGACCCGCTAAGTTTTGAGAATATTTAAATTTCTCCAATTCTGCCGGAAGAAGCTGAGCAGCTGCGTCATTACCGAGAGCAAACAGAATGTCGGATGTTTTAGGAACCATTCGCCTGATATAGTCTTTAACGGTTTCTAAATCTTCTTCATATTCAAGAATTTTATCATAAACTACATTGCCTGTTAAAAAACCGTCTAATATCGGTCGCTGACCAAACAGGAGCATTGATGCCTGCGGATTAACAAACAAAGAGTCAGACTCTTGGTCAGGTCGAGGAGTTGAGTATACCAACTGGGAATTATACAATTGATTGGCGGAACTGAGCTCCATAGCTCTCTCTCTGTATCTAGTGCATAATTGAAAGTCAGTCAGTTCGGAAGCGTCCGAAATATCAAGTTCATTTAGAACTTCTGCTATTTCCCATACATTGATATTATCCTGTCTTCCGATTAGAGACTTCATGATTTCATTAATTGACTTTAACTTGTCCGATGCACCGGTGTTGACAGTAGCCTCAGCGATCAAAGCTGAAAGAATCGTCATTCGTTGTATTTCTTGTGTAGTGTATTTTTTGACATTTCTGTCTTCATAAACGCCGATTGGTTTATTTAGGAATATTTCTGATCGACCGAGCCACATCATAGATCTGAAATACATCTTTAATTTGTTACTGTGAGTATAATGACCTCTTGGCTTTAATTGGCTAAAGTCATATTCTCTGAAAGTCTCATTTGAAAACAATAGAATTGTCTCCATATCTAAAGCTGCTATCTTCGTCATGACTTCAGTTATCATTGGATTTGACTCAACGAAATTTGGCGAAGCATTGCCGGTAAGCAGTCTTCGAGCAACTGTTATGTACATGTCGGCGTCCGACAAAGCCAGATTATATACATCGTTATTGCTTTTTATACTCTTCTGTCCGATATATCCACTGATTTCTGATAGGGCACTGTCCAATTTTTTATAAAGAATCCTTTCTTCAGTATATTCCAGTATCTTATCGAAAGAATAGTGCATGGCATGGGTAATAGCGTCTGCCGAGACGTAAACAGGAAGGTCTTTATAGTATATATCGTACAATGCCTTCTGGAAAGAATTATATTGAAATCTCTCCGTTACCATAAACCCGTGATTGCCGATTAGGTTTTTCTCGTGATGCGTTAATGAATAATCTTTGCTGATTTCATAAAAAAATTCTGCCTTTGAATAGTCTGTTTTGGCGTATCGCTCAAAGTTCCCTGCGGGGAACTCAGCGAACAGTTCAGCAGGAGTCATGTTCTTGTGAGACTCAAGGTATAGACGATATTCCTCAACATCGAATCGTTCGTCAGCAAGAGCAGTGCAAGTTATTGCGAAGAAAATTAGTAGTAATTTTTTCATAGCGACATCCCGAGTGTGTGAATAGATAAATAAATTATTAAGATATACGTGAAAATCGTTCTTGTTCTTAAGACAATTCTTAACGAAAACCGGGTACAAAATATTTATTTTTTATCATTTGTCAGTACAGTTGCAACTAACTCTAATACTTGAAAATCTGTTAAAAACTCCGATACAAAGACTCAACAGTATCTGAATTTCAGTCATACTATATATTTAATGACACTCGAACACAAAATTAGTCTCAATATTTATTCAAAAAAAACAAAATCAAACCCAAATAATTTACTATATTGAACAATGATTGTGATTGTAAAATTTGGTCGGTTAGAATTGTTATGGAATACACTGAATATACTGATGAAAAAACTGAAACAAAGATTTGTTATTCATCTTTTATTCCTGTCGAAGAGGAACAGGCTGTAGAGTATCATTTAATTATTTCTCCTGAGTGCGGCGGAAGCGTTGAAAAGCAAGCAATTGCCATTAAAGCAGCTTACTCTGAGTTTCTCCATGAAAGGGGACTGACCGAAGATAATGAGTTTTTCGCGAGAGTTTTTCTTAGCGACGCGATTAATCAAATTAAAGCTGTAAATAAAGTATTAGACCAAAAAGGCAATGCCTTTTCTTTGATAGAACAAGCCCCCTTGCCCGATAAAAAAATCTCCGCGTGGATTTGGCTCGTAGGCGGCGGCGGTTCTATGAAAAAATATTCTCCCGACGGGATAACGACTTTCCGTAAAGGGTTGAAGCATATATTTTCATTTGGGAAAACCGCGAATTTTAGAGATTTTTCTTCCGGTCAAACTGATTATGTGTTTTCTAAGTATACGAAACTACTGACTGAGCAGGGAATGAATCTAAAGGACAATGTGATTCGCACATGGCTGTTCGTTCGTGATATTGACAACAATTACGAGGGAGTGGTTGCAGCTCGTCGAGAGTTTTTCAAGAAACACGGATTGACAAAAGACACACATTATATAAGCAGCACAGGTATTGAAGGTAAATCGTTCGATCCGGATCAACTGATGATTGCCGATATCTACGCGATCAAAGGCATTAAACGAGAACAGATTAAATTCCTCAGCGCTGCGAATAATCTCAATCCTACCCACGAGTACGGTGTCACATTCGAGCGCGGCACAACCATTGATTACGCTGACAGAAAGCATATCTTCATTTCAGGTACCGCAAGCATAGACAACAAAGGAAAGATTGTTGCTGAAAATGACATAATGAACCAATG
>JAQIDA010000121.1 GCA_027858275.1 Candidatus Kapaibacterium sp.
AGAATACAACTCTGTGATAAAGAAATTATACTTAATCACAGACTTTCGTATAATGATTTTCGAGTCTCAAATGATATTTTTTTTCGATAAAAATAAATGGTGTTTTAATTTTATAATCAAGGAGCTATTAGATGTCAACTAAAGAATCTAACGAAAAGATCGTTGCGATCATGAAAGACTGGCAAGTGATTGAAGATGAATCGATCAAAACCATGAATGAAATTCAGAAAAAAACTACAAATCCGTTAATCTCACTTGTAATGGATATCATCAAACACGACTCGGGTCTGCACAGAAGAACGCAGCAATTAATTGTTGACCATTTCGAAAAAGAATCATTATCTATGAATCCGGATGAATTACTCGGATTCTGGGATATGATTGAAGAACACGACGAAGTTGAAAAGAAAACTATCGAAATGGCCAAAGAAGCCCAAAAACACACTAATTTCCCATTGGTTCAGTACTTAATCAATTATCTGTTGAAAGACGAACAAAAACACGATGATTTGTTAGAAGAAATGGCAAAAATCAAAGACGGTATGTATCCATACGGATAATAATTCATGTCTCAATTTAAGGGCGTAGTTCTTACTGCGTCCTTATACTCTTTATTCTGATTTGCCGGGGCGTATCGCCATACGTTCCTATTTAATAAATTATAAAAACAAATATCTACCGGAGGAATCGATGGATGTAGAAATACTTGCTCGAATACAATTTGCTCTTACTACCGGATTCCACTTTATCTTCCCGCCGCTGAGCATTGGTCTGAGCGTGTTGTTAGTAATAATGAAGTGGAAAGCCCTCAAAGAAAAAGACGGCTTCTATGACAAAATGGCCGACTTTTGGCTAAAAATATTCGCTTTGACTTTTTCTGTAGGCGTTGCCACGGGAATTGTCCTCGAATTTGAATTCGGAACCAACTGGGCCACTTATTCAAGATATGTCGGTGACATATTCGGAAGTCCCCTTGCCGCTGAAGGTCTTTTTGCTTTCTTCCTTGAATCTACATTCCTCGGAGTTCTTCTGTTCGGTAAAAACAGAGTCAGTAAAAGAACACATTTCATTGCCGCTTTGATGGTAACAATCGGCGCTACTATGAGCGCGTTCTGGATTATCGTAGCTAATTCATGGATGCAAACACCGGCAGGTTTCCAAATCGTCGGTGAAGGTCTCAACGCCAGAGCTGAAATTGTAGACTTCTGGGCAATGGTATGGAATCCTTCCACAATTGACAGATTTACTCACGTAATAGGCGGATCTTGGTTAACCGGTGCGTTTTTCGGATTAAGTCTCTCAGCATATTATCTTGTAAAAAATCAGCATGTTGAATTTGCTAAATCTTCTTTCCGCATTTCTTTAGCTCTCGCTGTATTGGCATCATTGTTCCAACTCGGAACGGGTCACGCAAGCGCTATCGGCGTATCCCAAAATCAACCGGTCAAACTCGCTGCTTTTGAGGGGCAATTCGAAACAGGTCCCGGCGATTTATACTTATTTGGTTGGGTTGACGCAGAAGACAAAGAAACAAAAGGGATTGCAATTCCCGGAATGTTGTCATATATGGTTGCTTTTGACACACAACACGAACTGATCGGGCTGAATGATGTTCCTGAAGATCTGCAACCGCCCTTGCAAATTACTTTCCAATCCTATCATCTGATGGTAGCCGTAGGCATGACCATGATAGGAATGGCCTTATTGGCATTGTTCCTTTTGTGGCGAAAAAAACTTTTTACATCCAAACTTGTATTAATGCTGTTTATCCCTTCATTCATTTTACCGCAAATCGGAAATCTTACCGGTTGGACCGCTGCTGAAGTCGGCCGCCAACCCTGGGTTGTGCATAATGTGCTTCGTACATCTGACGCTTTGTCAAAAGTTGTATCGGCAGATCAGATTGTTTTCTCCATAATACTATTCTCAGTGATCTATACGATCCTCATGGCCTTGTTTATTTTCCTTATGTCGAAGAAAATAAAAGCAGGCCCGGAACCGGTAATCACTGAAGGATAATTGAAATGTTGAATATAAATTTTAAATAGGAGAACACAATGGATTTAAATATAATATGGTTTATACTGTTAGGCGTTTTGATAGCCGGTTACGCGATTCTCGACGGTTTTGATTTGGGCGTCGGGATGCTGCATCTCGGGGCTAAAGGCGACGATAACAGAAGGATAATGCTGAATGCTATCGGTCCGGTGTGGGACGGTAACGAAGTATGGTTGTTAACAGCAGGCGGTGCATTATTCGCAGCATTCCCTGATGTATATGCGACTGTGTTTTCGGGATTTTACACTGCTTTCATGCTTTTTTTGGCTGTTCTGATATTCAGGGCTGTTTCGATTGAGTTTAGAAGCAAAGTGGAGTCGCCGAGTTGGCGCAAAATTTGGGACGGCACTTTTAGTGTTTGCAGCTATATGATAGCACTGCTTCTCGGAGTTACTCTTGCCAATATAGTTACAGGCGTTCCTGTAGGTATTGACAAAGAATTTGCGGGATCGTTCTTCGGATTGTTGCAACCCTACGCAATAGTTTTCGGAATATCTTCAGTACTAATGATGCGTATGCACGGCACAATCTATATGACGATGAAAACAGACGGCGATTTCCAAAAATACTTTGTGAAAAAAGTAAACAGAATTTTAATACTTTTTATCGGATCTTATGTAGTCCTTCATGCTTGGACTATTATTGAGTTTCCGAATCTAATTGACAACTACACTGCTAACCCAATCCTGTTTATCTTCCCTGCACTGATAATCCTTAGTGCTTTGATGATCCCGGGATTTGTCAAAAGAGCGAAGTATTTCAGAGCTTTTGTTATGTCGAGCAGCATTATCTTGTTCAGCATAGCTATGGTAGCTGCGGGAATATTCCCGAACCTGCTATTGTCCAACCCTGATGCGGCAAACAGTCTGACTATCTATAATGCAGCCTCCTCACAGGCAACTCTCAGCAATATGTTGATTATAGCTATTATCGGTGTTCCGATTGTTCTCGGGTACACGATTTTTGTATATAGAATATTCAAAGGCAAAGTTGAATTGGATGAGACGAGTTATTAATATAATTTGTTTGAGACAAGTCATTAAGAACCGCCGGGTTGTCCCGGTGGTTCTTTTTGTTTAATATCCTCAAAGTCTCAGATAAGCTTAGAAGTGCCTGTTTTAAGAATTAGTAGAACTTCTTTTTCACTAAGAGTTTTTCCCTTTAGCTCGAATGGTATTCGGAAGTCGCAGCCGTTGTTCCAACAAGAACAACCGTAGGCGGATTTCCCTTTGATAATAGTACCTTCAGCGCATTTGGGACATTTTGACGCGAGGATTGCGTCGAGTGTTTTTTCCTCGAAAACTAATTGAAAGTTCGCTCCAAAAGATATATACCCGTTGACTTTTCTGCCCTCAATTTCAATTCCTTTGATTAAGGAGGATTTTCCTTTGATCAGAATTTCGTCAGCTTGTTTGTCGGTTAGCTTCTTGCCGGCAAATTCAAAGGGCATTCTGAAGTCACATCCGTTTTTCCAGTCGCCGCAACCGTAGGCGGTTTTTCCTTTTATAACATTGGCTTTGCCGCATTTCGGGCATTTTGGTTTGGGCTCTGTCTTTTTCTCGGCGGCTTTTTGAGCTGCTTTCTTCTTTTTGAGTTCTTCAGGATCTTCGGGAGCAATTTTTTCTGTGTTTTTCAAATATTTAACTTCCGCGACAAGTTCAGCGACCATTGTGTTGAGTTCTTCCATAAACAGAGCCGGGTCGTATTTGCCTCTTTCAATTAGTCGGAGTTTTCTTTCCCATTGTCCGGTCAGCTCTGCGGATTTCAGCAGTTCATTTTGTATGGAGCCCACAAGCTGAACGCCTGTGGAAGTCGCTACGATTCTCTTTCGTTCTTTTCGCAGGTAACCTCGCCGAAACAGAGTTTCAATAATATTCGCTCTTGTGGAAGGTCGCCCAATACCGTTTTCTTTCATCAGATCACGCAATTCTTCATCGTCGACTTGCTTGCCTGCTGTTTCCATTGCCCGCAGCAAAGTAC
>JAQIDA010000160.1 GCA_027858275.1 Candidatus Kapaibacterium sp.
GTCTATGACGCTGCCTTGCACGCCGGCAAAGAACTGGTAGTTGAAGGAGCGATCTCAAAAGAACTTTTCGCCACAGTAAGTCGAGACGTAGTTCAGAAGGATTCCTTTATCATGGAAATCAGCAGATCTCTCCCAAAATAGATCTGCTGCCAAATTCCAAATAAATTGATTTTTTCATCCGATGACTTTTGCCGAATATTTAATAAGTCATACGATGAACTGTGTCACCCCTTCGGGGTTTATTTTCCGTACAGTTCTCGTTTTTCTATAATCATGCCACCCCTTCGGGGTTAAAGAATCGAAATCAAAACTTTCATTCATTGCATGTTTTAAGTCTTCAACCCCGAATGGGTGACATGATTATCCGGATATGGATATATCAAGTGGTGCAACTCAAGAGTCTTTAACCCCGAAGGGGTGGCATGATTATAGGAATAAATACGGATATTGTTTCCCAAACCCCGAAGGGGTGACATAATTTATTATAATATACGATGAATCCTTATGTACCTAAATCAAATTATTCCAAAATAATCAGAAAATATTATGCTTAAATTTAGTTTCTGTTTGATCTTAGCCTTCGTGTTTTTTGTTAATTCCGCTGCGAGTCAGACCAAATTCCATAAAGAAGGAACTCTTGAACTACAACTCTTCGGAGGAAACGGCGAAGGATCAAGCTATTTTGGCATCGACGGATCAGATATGTCCGCAATGCCCGATTATAATCCGATGGAGAATTCAACAGATCGAAACTACAGATATAGATTGAGTACAGTCAATTTTGGAATCGGAGCTGAGTATGCTCTGACAGATAATATTGCTCTGTTTGGATCAATCCCTTTGAGCTACACAAGTCTGACCGAAAAAGGAGATACAAATTATTTCTATGAGGATTATAACGGCGAAATGAAGTTGGACAGCACAACGTTTAGCCGAGGCGATTTCTCTCTTTTCCAACCCGATTACTTCGCCTTAGGAATGAAATATAAGCTTTACGACAAAAAAGCTTATGCTCTGGTAAGTACCGAATGCAGATTTCCGGTCGGTACTCATGACGGAATCTTGAATGACCCTGAATATGAAATTATGAGTGACGGAGCATTTCAAGTTCTGTTCGGCGGCGCTATAGGAGTGAAATTCAAAAAGATTTTTCTTGAAACAGGTTTCACTTACTATTACCGCGCTGAAGATCTGGTCGACCAATACATCATCCACAGCGTGTTCGGATTATCGTCAGTTGAATCAACCGCTTTGACGGCATTTATTGATATTGTTCAAAGCGCGGAACCAATGAACAATGTTGAATTATTTGATCCTCGGAACACAACACTGCAGGAAGAAATAATTGGAATGGGCATAGCTGTTAATATGACAATAAGAGAGAAATATGATATTGATGTCGGCTATCGACTGGTCTTATCAGGGAAAAACACGTCAAAATACGGCGGATTTTTTCTCAAATTCGGATATTTGATCAATTAAATTTACCCAAGCTGAGCATTAATAAATATAAAAACTAACTTCCGAATTGCTGAACTGTTCAATATTCCCGACAATCTATGAATATATTTTGAAAATGAATTACAATAACATTTGTTTTAATCGTTGTGTCAATCCATAATGTCTGATGCAGGCATTTGAGGCAGAGCGTAGTTTTTGTGATTATGTGGTTAAAATATATTCATAAACGTGCGTCTCTCCCAAAGATACAGCAAACTGAACTGACGATTGTTTGATTTTGTGTGAGCAGATAAATTTGAAGCTTATTTTTACAAAAGAATTTAGCAAAATTAGTTACCGGCTTCTGAACAGATTGTCGTCGTTGGTGATCCTGTCGGCGTTTCTGCCCGCTTTCTGGTTTATGAAAGAAGAAAACTCAGAAATGCTTCTGACTGCTGCCGAGAATTATGTAGAAGTCCTTCCGATTGATACTGTAAGAACTATTGTGGATTATGATATAAGTTCAGAATATATGTTTGATCAAACAGGCACTGCATCCTATTACGGAAGAAGATTTCATCGCAGAAAAACAGCTAACGGCGAGAGATATAATATGAATGATTTCACAGCCGCACACAAAGAGTTGCCTTTTGGTTCAATATTGCGTGTAACTCGAATCAGCACCGGCAAATCAGTATTGGTCAGAGTTAACGACCGAGGCCCATACATCAGAAAACGTGTAATTGATTTGTCAAGAGCTTCAGCGAGAGAAATAGACGGTATCGGACTCTCCGAAGTAAAAATTGAAGGATTCCCGTCACTCAAAAATGTAACAGAAGACAAAGCTGCTGATTATATCTACGGATTGTCATTTGATAAACCCCTTGTATGCTTGCCGGCTGAATTTTTCACTTCAGTGGATTCAGTTTTCACTTTTACTGATGCCGTGAAAATGTATAAGACTCGTACAGAAGCAAATCCGGAGTTAAATCTATATTTAACCGTTGCGGTCGAAAATGTAAAAAGACGTGAAAACAAAAATACTTATAACTATTTTATTTCTTCATTGCCGGACGAGCAGTCAGTAGCCGTCCGTTAAAAAATATTTCTGTAGGTCAATATAATAATTCCTTGAAATTCTCAGAAAACTTCGCATAATTGGACTAAATTCTGATTTATATCAATTATTTACTAAAAAAAGCAGAAATATCAGTGAAAAATCACTAATATTAAAAAATTTGTTTTGCTCGATGCATTCTCGTTTATATCTTTGTAGTCTTGGCGAATGTGTAACTTTTTGTATGTTTATAAC
>JAQIDA010000162.1 GCA_027858275.1 Candidatus Kapaibacterium sp.
ATACAATGAAGAATGCTTTGGATGATGAAAGCGGCGCTTCTACGGAGTAAAATTTCCGCAAGGTTTTTTGAAAACAGAAACAATTATAATAATTGAGAAATATAATGGATTTAAAAGAAAAAATAATCTCAGAGATCAAAAAAGTTTATGACCCGGAATTGCCGGTGAATGTATATGATCTCGGTTTGATTTATGACATATTAATCTCAGCTTCAGGCAATGTAAGTATCTCTATGACATTGACATCGCCGAATTGTCCGGTTGCCGGAGTTCTGCCGAAACAAGTTGAGGACAGAGTAAGCGCATTGCACGATGTGAAGGGCGCAAAAGTTACGATTACATTCGATCCGCCTTGGAGCAGAGACAATCTGAGTGACGCGGCGAAATTGGAATTGGGCTTGTTTTAAGAAAGAGAAGAACCTCCCCCCTTGCCCCCCTCCTTTGCAGGCAGTGGGATAAGATAACGAGGACAGCAAAAACAGATGGAATCCACTCAAGAAATTGGAATCCATCTTAGAATAAAACACATACTATAAAGGAAAAACAAAATGGATGTACCTGAATACGCACCTACAGTTGATGAAGGAAATATTGTTCGCGTACCCGTCGGGATAGGCGGAGCGGATAGTGATGATGACATAAGATTTACTCATTCGGCTCTTGATATGATTGATGAGATCTTTAAGCAGAACAATGTACCGGATAATTTTCGTTTGAGAATTATTGCCAGCGGCGGCGGCTGTTCCGGTATGCAGTATGAAATTGAATTTGACGATGAACGCTCGGACAGTGATCATGTGTTTGACGTGCGCAACACTCCGATAATTATTAACTCGCAGCATCTTTTTTATATAATGGGCGTTACCGTTGACTATCAAAATGATCTGAAAGGTCAGGGATTCACATTTTCCGGACTTCAGAATATGCCGACTTGCGGCGGTTGTCACGCTTAATGGATATATAAATTCAATAGAGTAAAAAAATGAAAATTACACTCAATGAATTGCCTTTTAAGAAAGAATCTTTGGGCAAACTCTTTTCCAAAGAGGCTCTGGATTTCCATCATGACAAGCATCATGCGGCTTATGTCAATAATCTAAACGGGATGATCAAAGGAACAGATTTCGAGAAAATGTCCCTCGAAGGCATTATCAAAAAGGCTGAAGGGTATATGTCCCAAAACGCCGCTCAGGTGTACAATCATGATTTTTTCTGGAAATGTATTTCCGAAGAAGACGGCAACGAACCCGGCGAAAAACTGAGAAAAGAACTCCGGAAATATTTCGGGTCTTATGATACTTTTATAGACAAATTCAGCCAAGCTGCTTTGACTTTATTCGGCTCGGGATGGGTTTGGCTTGCGATGAATAAGGACGACAGCTTAGAGATCCTGCAATTGCCTAATTCGGGTACCCCTATCACGCTTGACAAGAAGCCTCTGCTCTGTATAGATGTTTGGGAGCATTCTTATTATATCGACTATAGGAATGACCGCGCAAAGTATATTGAGGCGTTTATGCAGGCTGTTGATTGGGAATTTGTTAGTAGTAATCTGTGATTTTGGGTGATGCTGAAGAAGATGGAATCCACTGAAGAATGTGGAATCCATCGAAGAGTAGAACAGCCAGACCTTCCGAAGGTTTCTTTACCTTCGGCAAGGTTTCCGGGAAGCACATATCGTTTTCGGCTAAAACCTTCGGAAGGTGAGTGCTAACATTGAATGACTCTATGTTTTCGTATATGTTGACGGCTCGGGATTATGCCGTTCCTGAGTAAAAAAAACGCCTTAATTATTTTTAATATAATCAAAAATCATATTTTCCAATTCACCTGTAGAATAACATATTCCATCATAGCCGCCTTGAGCCATACCTGTTAAATTTTTATCAACACCTCTATATGTCATATTTATCAGCACTTTAATATTTCCATTTTTTTCTTTAACAAAAATATTGAATTCTAAATGTGCACCATATTTATCTTTAATTTCAAACTCACCACCCATATCTTTCCAGTTTCCACAATCACACCAATTTAGACCCTTTATTTTAAAGTCTTTTGTCGAAATTAATCCTGAGTCTTTATCAAGAATATCCAACGGCAATGAATTTATAGCAAAAAACTCAACTAAAGAAGTCCATACTGCGTTATATGATAAATCGTATAATTGTGTTTTAGTAATTCTCTTTGCTTGCTGTGGTGGTGTATACGTGTAGCAGCTATTCAAGCCAAACAACAACACTAAGATTATTAAAATTAATGAGAATTTTTTAAGCATAGTATTCCCGAATAAATGTGAATAATTATTATTAATTATTTAATATTATGAATTATGTCGTTTCTGAGTGAATTAATACCACTCTATTTTACAATTCGGCAACCAACTTTTAATTTTGGCTTTTTCTGTATTGGATAAATTGTTATAGCCTCCGTTCAAATCCAAATGTTTCAAATTCTTTAGATTGCTGATAGATTCAGGCAATGATGTCAGTCGATTGCCCCCCAAACCCAAATATTCCAAATTCTTAAGATTACCAATAGATTCAGGTAATGATGTCAGTTGGTTGCCGAACAATTCCAAATGTTTCAAATTAGTAAGATTGCTGATAGATTCTGGCAATGATGTTAGATAGTTGCCGAACAATTCCAACGATTCCAAATTAGCAAGATTGCCGATAGATTCAGGCAATGATGTCAGTTTGTTGTTTCCCAAACCCAACGATTTCAAATTCTTAAGATTGTCGATAGATTCAGGCAATGATGTTAGATCGTTGCCGTTCAATTCCAATGAATCCAAATTAGCAAGATTGCCGATAGATTCAGGCAATGATGTCAGTTTGTTAAATTCCAAATCCAAATGTTTCAAATTAGTAAGATTGCCGATACAATCAGGCAATACAGCTGAATCTAACATTCTTAAACTGAGTGTATCAGAATTATTTTTGTATAAAGTACCGAGTATTTTACAAGTTTCGGTTTTTTCACAAGCAGCAAACATCAACACAGCAATTAAAATCAATGAGAATTTTCTAAGCATAACAACTCCGAATAAATGTGAAAAATTATTGATTACTTAATATACGAATTTTTGCCGTTCCTGAGTAAAAAAACAATAAAGAACAACAAAACAACAGAATAATCAAAATGAAGATGGAATCCACTTAAGAAAGTGGAATCCATCGAAGAAGAAGATAAGAACCACCCCGCCCTTCGGGCACCCCTCCTTGGAAAAGGAAGGGGAGTTTGAATCTCCCCCACTTGTCCAAAGTTTCTTTACTTTGGATCAAGTTGAAAAAAAACATAAAAAAGGCTGACTCAAATTAATGAATCAGCCCTTTTTATATTTCTACTTGTCTCCTTTTAGTTGGAGACAAACATCTGTACGCTGTTCTTAGCCCATTCTACTATTTGCTGGAAATAGATACCGAAAACTAATGTCGGTATGGCAAGTGCTACGAGAACCATGATTGCGCCGGGTGAGAAATGAACATCTTTTTGTTCGAGTTCAACGCCGCGTACGAACATGTTGCGAACTATTTTCATGTAGTAGTACAAAGAGACAACACTGTTCAATATACCTACAACCGCAAGCCAGATTAGTCCTGAATCGATAACCGCGCCAAAGACGAAGTATTTGCCGATGAAACCTGCTGTCGGGGGCAATCCTGTCAGTGAAATCAGGAATATTACCAAAGCTATTCCGAGAACCGGGGATCTATATCCGAAACCGGTATAATCTTCAATTTCGTCACTGTCGATTTCATTTGAGATCAACATTACTGCAAAGAATGCGCCGAGGTTCATTATCATATAGACAAAGAAATAAATCATTACAGCTGCTGTTCCAATATCATTCATCACGGCTACTGCCATCAGGATGTAACCTGCGTGAGCGATACTTGAATATGCCAGCATTCTCTTGGCGTTAGTCTGCCAAAGAGCAACCAGATTTCCGACGGTCATTGTCAATACGGATAATACCGCAATAATGAATTGCCAATCTAAGTTGGAAATCATTGCCCATGTTTCGCTTTCGGGAGCTGTTTCAAGATTTGTGAAACCGAGTCTCAGGAATCTAATAAGTACAGCGAAACCCGCCGCTTTTGAAGCCACTGATAAATATGCCGTAATTGTAACCGGCGCGCCTTCGTAAACATCCGGTGTCCAGAAGTGGAAAGGCACAGCGGATATTTTATATCCGATCCCCGCCATAATCAGGATCATTGAGAATGTCAATGTAACAATATTCAAATCGCCGGTGGCGAGAACTTGGTTGATCTCTAAGAGATTCAAAGATCCCGTCATACCGAACAATAATGAAATACCGTATATCATCAAACCGGATGAAACCGCACCGAAAATCACATATTTCAATGAAGCTTCGCTCGCGCGATTGATTTCTTTTGTATAACCGGCAAGAATGTAAGAACTGATACTCATTATCTCGATTGAAAGATATATCATTATCATATTCGTGGCGGATGACAGCAGAAACATTCCGAAAGTAGCACTGGTTATCAGCATATAATATTCACCCATCGGGCGTTTGCCGTCAAAAAGTTCCTTGGAGAACAAGGACATTATCACGACAATAATGCTCGACAGAAGAATGATTATCTTGAAGAATTTTGCGAAGGAATCAACTGCGAGCATACCCGAGAAAATCGTAGTGCTTCCGTCGTTGCATTCATTAAACAGAAAGAATCCTGTTACGACAAATCCTATCAATGTAATATTCGCCGTAAGCTTCTCGGATTTTCTGAATATCAGATCGCCTGCCAGCGTCATCAAAAAAGTAATTACCAAAGCCGATTCAGGTTTGAAAAGGCTCAAACTTTTTTGGAGTTCCGTTAAAAATTGCTCTATCATATAACTATTCTGATATTATTAAAATTCAATTACATTCCTGCGCTGTATAATGCGCTGGTTTTTACGAATTGGACGAGTGTATGTACAGATCCGGACATCATATCAAGTAATGTATTCGGGAATATACCCAAATAGATAATGATAATTGCCAACGGAACTAATGAGAAAATTTCTCTGGCGTTAACGTCATCGTGTTTGTATATTTTCTTGGTTGGGTCCCAAGGTCCTGACCAACGTTCCGGAAGTTTGCCGAAAAATACTTTCTGCAAAGCCCAAAGCATATAAGCAGCGCCGAGGATAATTCCGAGACCTGAAATTACAGTGTGGATCGGATAAGTCGCGAACGCACCCAAGAACACCATTACTTCAGATATAAATCCGCTCATACCCGGCAAACCGATTGCCGCGAAGAACGCGATTGTCATTATACCTGTGTATATAGGCATTTTGTTTGCGAGACCACCGAAATCGTCGAGACTTCTTGTATGAGCTCTGTCATAAATAACTCCGACAATCATAAATAACATGGCTGTGATTGTTCCGTGATTGAACATCTGGAAAATCGCGCCCTGCATGCCTGTTTCGTTCATCGACGCCATACCGAGCATTACATAACCCATATGACTGACAGATGAATAGGCAATAAGTTTTTTCAAATCACGCTTGCCGACTTTGTGTTGTCCTAAAGCGCACATCGCACCGTAAACAATACTGACGACAGCAATCAATGCTATCCAATCCGAGAAATACGCTACAGCGTCCGGGAACATAGGCCATGCTATTCTGAGCATACCGTAAGTACCCATCTTCAAAAGCACACCCGCCAGGATAACGCTTATGGCAGTCGGAGCTTCAACGTGAGCGTCCGGGAGCCAAGTATGGAAAGGAACAATCGGAACTTTAATAGCGAACCCTACAAAGAGTCCGGCGAAAGCTATCAACCGCCAACCCTCATTGACCTTTGCTAATAATGAACCGTCCGCATAACCCTCAACATTCATCATATCAAGCATATTGAATGATCCGGCGGCGAAATACAAAGCGATCATAACAAGAAGCATGACCACACTGCCGAACAATGTATATAAGAAGAACTTAATAGCCGCATATTCTTTTCGAGGACCGCCCCAAATACCTATCAAGAAATACATAGGTAAAAGCATTAATTCCCAAAATACATAGAACAAGAAGAAATCAAGAGATACGAAAACACCGATCATTGCAGCGTCAAGAAGCAAATACATTGCAAAATAGCCTTTTGGAGCTTTTTTGATATTGAATGAAGCAAATGTCGCAAAGAAGCAAACTATAGCTGTCAATAATATCATTGGGGCACTGATTCCGTCAATTCCCACAAAATATTCGATTTTCAATTCACCGAAGATCGGGACATTGTGCAATGTGATCCAATCGACTCTGTCGACAAATTGGAAAGTATCCGCGTTTGTCACTCCGAGCATGGTAGGATCATAATTCATAAAGATCATAATCGCTATTACAAGCTGAACGAAAGTAAACAAAACGGTAGTCCATTGAAACATCGATCTGGAAGCAGCTTTGCTTCGATCGTCTTTGCCGGTCGGTATCATCATTATTATGACCATTCCGATAATCGGCAAGAATGTTATCCATGTTAACGGCCCTGCGCCGAGAAATTCAAACATTAATCCTCCGGATTAAATTTATTATTCAATTCTTTTTTCAATTTTTGTCTGCCAATTCGAATTCGAATTCAAATTATACGAAATACCAAAGCATTATCATTCTCGCAATCACAACATATATCACTTAAGTCTGTACACGACCGGTCTGGAATTTACGAAGCACGATTCCACCGAATCCCGTAGCCGAAGCTGTGAGATTAACGAGTCCGTCAATGACTTTGTTATCAAAATGACCGATGAAATATGAGAAGCCTCTTGTAACAACTGCCGTAGCGTTGACGATTCCGTCAATCACTTTGCCGTCGAACAATGCCATTATCTTACTCAGCCAAACGGTTATGCCGATAAATGTGGCGTGATAAATTTCATCGAAGTACCATTTATTATATGATATTGTATGCAATCTTTTGAAGTTCGCTTCCAATTTGTCAGCACTGATAATTTTGAACTGATAAATTACGAATGCCAAAACTATTCCGAATCCTGCTATAAGTATAGAAAGGATCATTGCAGGAAGGTGTGCTTTGTGTATTTGTTCTTCAAATTTGTTGGCGTAATGATTATTCCCGTGTTCTTGATGAGCGTCTGCTTCATGTCCCTGTCCGTCATCATGAGTATTAGCGACATCGTGTGAATGTCCGTCATCATGAGTATCAGCAGCTTCATGAGCGTGTTCGCCTTCGTGAGAATGTTCGGCGTCATGAGCATGAGCCGCATCATGAACAACATCTCCCTCAACGGCGTGTTCGCCTTCGAGTTCCGGTATATCGTTATGCGCGAGAGCTTCTTCAACCGCGTGATTTTCTACTACAGTTTCGTGAGCAGCTAATGCGTATCCGTTATCTTTATTGATCGGCATGAGGAAGTCATGCTGATATTCAGCAGGTACAACCGTTGCCGGTGCTTTCATAGATTTATAGAACCATCCTGAACTCGCGTCCGTCGGATTGGGAGAGTACACAATCCATAATGTCAGAATTGACAAAACGAAAAGAGGTAATACAATCGGGATCTTGTTTTCTTTTGTGTGAGCAGCAATATCTGTTTTTGGCTTGCCGTGGAATGACACAATCAGAAGTCTAAACATATAGAATGCTGTCATACCCGCCGCGCCGAATCCAAAGAGAGGAATCAACCAATTCACTCCGCCCGTAAGCTGAGCGTAGGCAAGAGTACCGGCAAGAATACCGTCTTTACTCAGGAATCCTGAAGTAAGCGGCACACCTGAAATAGCCAATGTCATTAGTAAAAACGTAATATATGTTTTAGGCATAGTTTTTCTCAAACCGCCCATATTATTAATGTCTTGAGCATCCATACTGTGGTTATGCGCATGGTGCATTGCAACGTGCATAGCGTGAATAACCGAACCTGATGCTAAGAACAAAGCGCCTTTGAACCAAGCATGAGACACGAGATGGAAAAATCCGTAAGTATAAGCGCCGACTCCGAGAGCCATAATCATATATCCAAGCTGACTGACAGTCGAATAGGCAAGTACTTTTTTGAAATCTTTTTGTGTTATCGCAATCGTCGCTGCCATGAAAGCAGTGAAACCGCCGGTATAAGCGATAAATGTCAAAGCGTCTGCGGACAGCATCGGGAATACTCTGGCTACGAGATAAACACCGGCGGCAACCATGGTCGCGGCGTGAATCAACGCACTTACAGGAGTAGGACCTTCCATAGCGTCGGGAAGCCATACATGTAACGGGAACTGAGCCGATTTACCGATAGCTCCCATAAATATAAATATACCCGCGAGAGTCAACATCAATTCTCCGTTAGCTGAAAAATCAGCCATCGGCATGATGCCCATACCAATTTGCGCGAATATCTCATCGAACATAAAGGTATTGTAGGAGAAAAAGAGCATTAACATACCGGCAAGGAAACCAAGGTCACCTATACGGTTTGTGATAAAGGCTTTTTTGCTTGCATTTGCGGCAGAATCTTTTTCATACCAAAAACCGATAAGCAAGTATGAACTTAAACCTACGAGTTCCCAGAATACATACATAAACAGTATGTTGTTAGCCAGCACGATGCCGAGCATTGAAAAAGTGAAGATGCCGAGATATGCATAGAATCTCGGATATCTCTTGTCGCCTTCCATATACACGGTCGAAAAGAGGTGTACGAGGAAACTGATTAGGTTGACCACAATCAACATCACAGCTGCTATATTATCTACTCCGAAGCCTACTTGGAACGGAAAATCACCGATATTAAACCAAGTGAATTTTGTCTGAATCAAAACTGTGTCAGCATGAACTGCAAGCTTTTGAAAAGCGATTATTCCGGAAAGGACTAGGTTGAGCCCGAGAATAGAAGTGCCGATAACACCACTCGGTCGACCGATTTTCTTCCCAAAAAAGATAAGGATGACAAAACTCAGCAATGGTAGTAATAAGACTACTGTAGAAAGTTGTAATAATGTCTCTGATGCCATAATACTGTCTGTATCTTTTAATTATTAATATTTTTCTCAAATTTACGCGATGAACTTGATCTGAATGATTATTTGATAAATCATCAAATTCGCGCTATTCTTTCAAACTGTCGACTTCATCGATGTTTACATGCTTGTAATTCTGGAATATATTCAGAACTATCGCAAGGGCAACCGCTGCTTCAGCCGCAGCAAGTATGATTACGAAAATCGCTGCGATGTGTCCGTCGATATTCATTCCGCCGAACTTTGCAAACGCTACAAAGTTTATGTTCGCTGAGTTCAGAATCAATTCAAGTCCCATAAGAACCATAATTGCGTTCTTCCGAGTAATGACTCCGAACAATCCGAGGCAAAACAATATTGCGCTGATTGCGAGATATCCTTCTAATCCTACGGTCATACTATAAATTCCTATATTTTATTTAATTGTTATATTCGTACTTAAACGTTATGCTTTTTTTCTGCGGGCTATCATAGCCGCGCCGATTATCGCCGCGAGCAATAATACTGATGCTGCTTCAAAAGCTATCAAATAGTCAGTCAACAGTAGTCGTCCTATTGGTTTGATTGTCGCGTCGAGAGCGGGAGCGTCTTTAATCAGCCATTCAGTGTTGTTGAATATACTTATCATAGTAATACCCAAAACAAGTACTGCCGCGCCGGCTGAATATACTTGCACTTTGCCGCTTACTCCGGTTTTAATATCAACTCCTCGGATTTTATTGGTCATCATGACCCCGAATATAATCAGGATCAAAATACCGCCGATATAGATCATGATCTGCGTTACTGCCAAAAAATCGGCATTGAGCAGGACATACAATCCGGCGACTCCGAACAAAGTAAACAGGAGCGCGAATGCCGAGTACATAATATTCTTTGAGAATACTACCACCGAGGCTGAGCCGACGATCATCAGGGCAAACAAATAAAATACAGCGTCTAAAATTTCCATATTATCAAATCACCGATTTATTATTATTTTCTTTTTCTAAATTACTTATCTTTGATTAAATCTGTTATTAAAACAGAATTATTCA
>JAQIDA010000194.1 GCA_027858275.1 Candidatus Kapaibacterium sp.
GGAATAATGTAAACGAATCGACTTTAGAGAGCACTTTCCCGCTGTCTCTGTCTATCGTGCTGATCCTCTCAATCTCGTTGTCAAACATCTCAATTCTGTACGCTTCTTCCATTTCGTAAGCCGGAATAATATCAATAACATCGCCGCGCACGCGAAATGTGCCGCGTTTCAGTTCGAAATCATTTCGTTCATAGTGCAAATCAGCAAGTTTATATATCAGTTCTTTCCGCAGAATAATCTGTCCGACTTTTATCGAAAAAAGATGATCGAGAAAATCCTGCTTGCGTCCGATACTATAAATACTGCTGACAGAAGCAACGATAATAACATCGCGTCGACCCTCAACGAGGGAACTCGTTGCTTTCAAACGCAAACGATCAATTTCATCGTTAATCGCGAAATCTTTTTCAATATATGTATCAGTAGTCGGGAGATATGCCTCCGGCTGATAATAATCGTAATATGATATAAAATACTCAACGGCATTATTCGGGAAAAAAGATTTGAATTCACTATACAACTGAGCTGCCAGAGTTTTGTTAGGGGAGAGAATAAGCGTTGGCTTCTGTAATTGTTGAATAACATTAGATATAGAGAAGGTCTTGCCCGACCCGGTCACACCCAGCAAAGTCTGATGCTTGTCGCCTCGCTTAAGCCCCGTGACTAACTCATCAATAGCCTGTGGCTGATCGCCCGAGGGTTTATAATTGGATACTAATTCGAATTTACTCATTTGCCTGTTTTTTACTGTTTAACTGTTCTCAAACTTATAAATATAAGCAATTAATACTGTTCAATATTAAACAGTACAATATTTTTTTGCAATTACGTTATTCCTGTTTTATTATTCGATTTATTATGATTAGATTTGTAATTCGTTTTTTGCGGACGTGGCGGAATTGGCAGACGCGCTAGATTTAGGATCTAGTGGGGGAGACCCGTGGGAGTTCAAGTCTCCCCGTCCGTACTGAAAATTTATTAACACACTCATTTAACAGAGGTTAGTCTCTTGGAAAAGAACTTAAAATTTATCGACAGCTGCAATTGTGAACTGACTATGAAAGTCACGAAAGATGAAGCACAACCTATCATTAACAAGGCTTTCAAAGAAGCACAACCTAAAATCAATCTTAAAGGATTCAGAAGCGGCAAAGTGCCAATTTCCGTAATCAAGAAGTACTACGGTGCTCAGATTGAAAGTGAATCTTTGCAGGATATTTCCAGCGAATTCTTCGGCAAAATTGTAAACGAAGAAAAACTTCAGGTGGTTGGTCAGCCTTCATTGAAGGACATTAAACCTGATGAAGACGGCGGCTACGAATTTCTTATCGTATTCGAAATCGTTCCGACTGTAACACTCGGAGACTATAAAAGTATAGTTGTCGACGAGCCAGTTCACATAGTTGATGACGAAGAAATCGAAAAAGAAATCGAAAAAATGTGTACAAACGCCGGCGATCTGCAGGATGCAGATGAAGTTCAAAGCGAACTGCATGTTGTCAAAATTTCTATCCAAGAACTCGACGACAAAACAAATGAGCCTGCTGAAGGCGTTAAGCCTCAGGAAACACAACTTTTCCTTGCTGATCCAAACGTGCTTCCTCGTCTGAAAGCATCTTTGATGGATAGAAAAGTAGGCGATTCAACTGAATTCAAACCGGGTGATGAAGATCCTCACGCTCCGAATAAAAATTTCTCAATTTCTGTATTGGAAATTCAAAAACTTGTTCCCAAAGAATTCAATAATGAATTTGTAGAAAAATATACTGACGGCAAATTCAAAACAACTGAAGAACTTCGAGACGATATCGGATTCAAAATCCAGGAAAGCTGGGATCAGAAATCCCGACAAGCTATGGAAGATCAGCTCGTAGAGAAAATTGTTGATTTGCACGATTTTGAAGTTCCCGAATCAGTTGTTCAAAACGCTATTCAGGTAATGGGCGAAGACATTAAAAAACGCTATGCCTCTGCTCCCGAAGCAGCAAGTTTAGATATTTCCGCTATGGCTGAAGGTTTGCGTCCCCTTGCTGAAAGAACAGTCAAATGGGAAATCCTTCGCAACGAGATCATCAGAACTGAAAAAATCGAAGTTGAAGATCATGATGTTGAATCTTTGGTCGAAATGGAAGTTGAAAGAACCAAAACGGATAAAGAAGCAGCCAAGAAAAAGATTCTTTCGAACCCAAATATCATTCAGAATATCATGGGCAAAAAAGTTATCGACTTATTGTTTGATTTTATTGAAACAAACGAAGTTCCTTTTGACGATTATACACCCGGAACTCCGGGCACGCAAAACGACGATGAAGACGATTCTGATGCTGCGGATGATGTAGTAATCAGCGATGTTGATGTTGATACTAAAGAAGAAAAAAAAGAAGATTGATTTAACAAACATCGATAAATTGATCAGATTATTCAGAAAGCCGAATCCTGCGGGAATCGGCTTTCTTCCTATTTAAAAGATTGATTTGTTTGAAACATTAAACATATTCGGTCTTTTGTGAATAATTTAACAAAATACCGGTTGAAAGTGAACAAGATTTCATATTTTAGAGCATGTTCATCTGTCTGTTTTCTTAGAGATGATTTTAGATAATAAAAACAAGATATAAAACAAGGATTGAAAAATGGTTAATCAGTTAATACCTATGGTTGTAGAGCAGACAAGCCGCGGCGAACGCTCTTATGATATATATTCAAGATTATTAAAAGAAAGAATCGTCTTTATCAATACTGCGATTGATGATGATATCGCCGGTTTGGTAATTGCTCAGTTGCTGTTTTTAGCCAGCGAAGACCCGAAAAAAGATATTAATATGTACATCAATTCTCCGGGCGGAAGCGTTAGCGCAGGACTTGCAATATATGACACAATGCAGTTCGTTAAACCCGACATATCAACAATATGTATGGGGATGGGTGCCTCAATGGCACAAGTGCTTTTATGCGCAGGTGCAGAAGGCAAACGATTCGCTTTGCCTCATTCGAGAGTCCTAATGCACCAGCCTTTGGGCGGTACACAAGGACAGGCTTAAGATATCGAAATCTATACAAAAGAAATGTTGAAAATCAGAGATGTATTGTTTAATATAACCGCTAAGCACACAGGCAAAAAATACGATACTATCAAAAAAGATTCAGATCGTGACTACTATATGAGCGCGGACGAAGCTATGAAGTACGGCATCATCGACAAAGTAATGGAACGCTTGCCGGATGCTGATTCCAAATAAATTACTGAAAAACAAACTACAATAACATTTTTCTTCGGATAAATAATGGCAAAGCACAGACCGGACGATAAAAATAAAGTACATTGCTCCTTCTGCGGGCGACACTCCGACGAGGTGAAAAGTCTTGTCGAAGGTCCAAACAATGTATTTATATGCGATATTTGCATCAAAAATTCTCAAGAAGTATTGAAACAAAACGCATTTCAAAGTTTGAATCTCGGTGATCACGGCAATCTGCCGACTCCGTCGCATATCAAAACTGATCTCGACAAACACATTATAGGGCAGGATCACGCAAAAAAAGTTATGTCAGTAGCTGTATATAATCACTACAAGCGTATAGCTTCTTTCTTGCCGGAGAATGATCTCGACGACGTTGAAATAGAAAAAAGCAACATTCTGATGCTTGGTCCTACGGGAACAGGCAAAACTCTGATTGCTCGAACTTTGGCAAAAATACTGCAAGTCCCTTTTGCTATTGCTGATGCTACAACAATTACCGAAGCCGGCTATGTGGGCGACGATGTTGAAAACATACTTCTGGCTTTGCTCCAAAACGCAGGCTACAATGTAGACTTAGCAGAACGCGGAATCATATACATCGATGAGATAGATAAAATCACTCGTAAAAGCGAAACTCGCAGTATTACTCGTGACGTATCCGGTGAGGGAGTTCAGCAGGCTCTGCTGAAAATCCTTGAAGGTACTGTTTCCGGAATACCTCCCAGAGGCGGTCGTAAACATCCCGAACAACAACTGATCTATGTTAATACAAAAAATATTCTCTTCATCTGCGGCGGCGCGTTTGAAGGACTTGAAAAGATAGTCGCACACAGAAAACGTACTTCAACTATCGGTTTCTCAGCCGAGAATGAAGACAGAGTAGAAGAAACACTTTCACTTCTCAATGAAGCCGAACCGGAAGACATGGTCAAATACGGTTTCATCCCTGAAATAATAGGTCGTTTGCCGGTTTTTGCTCCTTTGGAAGAATTAACAGCAGAAGCAATGCTCAGCATTCTGACAGATCCCAAAAATGCAATTACCAAACAGTATAAGAAACTTATGCTAATGGAAGGCATAGAGTTAGAATTTGAAAAAGGCGCTTTAGAAGCGATAGTTGAAAAGGCCGTAACGAGACATACAGGAGCAAGAGCGCTTCGCGGGATCGTAGAGCAAGTTATGCTTCCGATAATGTTTGATACGCCGGATAATAAAGATATAGTGAAATGCGTTATCAGCGAAGCAGTGGTAAGAGATAATGCAAACCCTGTTTTTAAGAAAGAAAACAAGAAAAACAGCAAAACAGCGTGATATATGGAGAATGATTTAATTATCCCCATAATTATCAGATAATTCTCTGATTTAGACAGATAATTCTTTGATAGATCAAATATTATTGTTAATTTGCGTTTTCGTAATGGAAAATTTGATATAAAATACATTTAAGGTATGAAATTATGTTCGCAGTAGTTGAAATTGCCGGTCAGCAATTCGAAGTTCGCCCTCAGGAAGTCGTTAATGTTCCTTTGTTAAAGGGTAATCCCGGGGAAGACGTAGAATTCACAAACGTTCTTATCGCCGGTACAGACGACTCCCCAAAAATCGGAACTCCGTATATCGACGGTTCTGTAAAAGCAACAATTATTGAACACGGAAAAGAAGAAAAAATTCTCGTGTTTCATAAGAAACGCCGTAAAGGATATCGTAAATTGAACGGTCACAGACAGCATTTTACTAAAATTCAGATTGCGGATTTCAATTTCGCGTAATCGAATCCAAAGTTTTAGTAAAATTTAAATTAGAATACAAAAGTTAAAATTAAACAGGGACATGAATAATGGCTCATAAAAAAGGTGGCGGATCGTCAAGAAACGGGCGAGATTCAAACGGACAACGACGCGGCGTGAAAAAATTCGGCGGTGAACTTGTAGTAGCAGGCAACATTATTGTACGTCAGTGCGGAACTAAATTCCATCCCGGCAAAAATGTCGGTCTGGGAACAGATTATACAATCTATTCTCTAGTTGACGGCAACGTAAAATTTGATCGTAAAAGAGGAGACCGTAGAGTGGTTTCCGTTATTCCTATAAACTAAAAGAGAGACATCGTCTCTACTTGCAGAATCCTCTTACGCTTTGCGTTTGGGGATTTTTTTTGTTTGGGCTGAACTGTTTGTATTTTTTAGTCGGAAAGCAGCTAAAAAAAAGTTAAATTTCAGTTGAGATTATTAACTATCCGGAAAAACTGTGACGGAATCGAAGAAATCTGTTGTTATTATCGGAGCCGGAGTTGCCGGATCGGCTGCCGCTGTTGAATTATCTGATAATAATTTTAACGTAATCCTGCTCGAGGCTCGAAAATCTTCAGGCGGAAGAATGAATTCTTATATCGATCCTGTAACCGGTGAGCATCTTGACAACGGACAACACGCAATGACTGGTGCCTATGTTTCCTTCCTAAGATTAATCCGTGAACTCGGCACACACCAATTGTTATATACTCAAGATGCTTTGAAAGTCCTGTTTTTAGATGCTGACGGAGTGCGTGATATGTTCGACACATCTCGATTGCCCGGCAAAGCCGGAACGGTTCTCGGAATGTTATCATTAAAAGGAATATCTTGGTCATCAAAATTGAAATTTCTGTCTTTCCTTGCCAAGCTTTCTTCGGGAAAAGTTCTGCATGAAGACATTACAGCCCTCGAAATGCTTCGTCGATACAAACAGCCTGCTGATATAATCATTCGTTTTTGGGAGCCGCTAATACTTGCAGTTATGAATATCCCTGCCGATCAAGCCTCAGCTGCCTTATTAATTGAAGTGTTGAATCGTGCCTTTTTCGCAGATGCCGAATCCTCAAGAATGATTTTTCCAAAACAAACACTCGGCGATCTCTTCGGAGCGCTTCCGGAATATTTGAAATCAAGAGGCTCAGCCCTAAAATTGAATGCTCGCGTAAAGAAAATAAATATTGAGAATGAGAGAGTCCGATCATTAACAATAAATGACGGCTCAGAGATTGTGGCAGATTACTATATCTCCGCAATTCCGCCCGATCAATTGTTAAAACTTTGCTCGGATCATTCCGAAGAATTTCCTTTTATCGAGCAACTTTCAGAATACAAATATTCAACAATAGCGTCGATCTACCTATGGTACGATAATTCAATAACTGAAGATGCTTTCGGCGCTATGCTCGGAACTCAAACCCAGTGGTTCTTCAACCGCCGAGCTCTTTGCAATTGCGATCCGTCGCTGTCAGAGAAATACCCGGGACATTTGGCATTGACAATCAGCGGAGCCGGTGATCTGAATAAAATCCCAAATTCCGAACTCGTGAAAATTTGCGACAAAGAATTAAAGAGAGCCTTCCCAAATTCATCCGACGCAAAATTGCTTCATTCATAAGTGATTAAAGAAAAAAAGGCCACATTCACGGCAAGCCCTGAGATAGAGCCGAAACGTCACAAAACAAGCACAGCAATCAGCAATCTGTTCCTAGCCGGTGACTGGACCGCAACTGGATTGCCCGCAACAATCGAAGGAGCGGCACAGAGCGGATATAAAGCAGCGGCACAAATCACTCAAAAACTTATCTGACAGAAAATCCTTTTCCAATTCCCTATATTTCTTATATTGTTCATCGAAGATACTTTTCATTATTCTTATGTTTAATTAATGATTTCCGGATTGGATTATGAAAGAATATATAAAGCTCAAGTCAGTTTTGTTAATACTGATAATAATGGTATTCCCGGCCTGTGACGGCGGTCTTGAACCACCCATAATAATCGAAGAAGAGATAACATATATATCAGGGCAAATTGACTATATCAGCGGCATGGAGTCTTGGCCTCGTGCTGATTCGGTCAACGCGATCAGAGTAGTTGCGTTTCTGGATTATCCCCCTCAAAGTATTTTTGAAGATTTGATGGCTGGCAAAGCGTTTTATACGGATACATTGAAGACCTATACCCTGACAGACAGTTTTCGTATAGAATTTGATACGCCTCCTTTGACTATTAAGTATCTCGTCGTCGCGCTTCAATGGGGCGAGAACCCACTTGCGGATTGGATGGCGATAGGAGTTTATACACTCAACGGTGACCCTGCAAAACCGTCGGAGATTGAGCTTCTAATTGGTACACATGCAGAGTCTGCGAATATTAGCGTAGATTTCAATAATCTGCCGCCTCAACCTTTCTGATCGGAATATTTCATGATTATTAATGAGAACAAAATGAAAAAGATAAATATTTATAGATTCCTGATATTATCATTGCTGACAGTGTTCACGCTCAGTTCATCTGCTTTCGCTAATCAAATCCACGGCAAAGTAGTGGATAAGGAAACCGGGAAAGTTTTGCCCGGCGCGACTGTTCGTGTTGAAGGGACCGGGTTCGGAGCGATTACTAAGTCTGACGGATTCTTCAAGATCAAGAACTTGAAAAGCGGCAAGTATACTTTGCTGATCTCAATGATTGGCTACAGCAGCTTGAAAGAAGATTTTTTTGCATTGGAAATATCGTTTGGCGAGCCTCATGTTTTTGAATTAGTCGAAGCCGGGATTATGACACGTTCGGTCGTGGTTTCCGCAAACAAACGCATCCAATCAGTGCAGGAAGTCCCAATTTCTATCAGCGTGATTGATATTCGCTCAATGCAGGATCGGGGAATAACAAAAATCGACGAAGCTCTTGATTATGTGCCGGGAGTGAACCTCGTCGGTGATCAAGTAAGTATTCGCGGTTCATCCGGTTTCGCGATGGGAATCGGTTCGAGAATCGCCCTGCTGACCGACGGAATGCCGATGCTCTCCGGCGATCAGGGAGATATAAAATTCGACGCTATCCCAGTTTTTGATATTGAAAGAATAGAAATTGTAAAAGGTGCAGGATCCGCTTTATACGGTACGGGAGCCTTGGGCGGTGTGATAAATATAATTACTCGCGATCCTTCTGCAGAAGGAAAGCTAAGAGTGAGAACTTCCGGCGGATTCTATACCGATCCACGACACGAGCAATGGAAATGGGCTGATAAAACTCAAATCTTCGGCGGATTCGATGCAGGTTATTCAAGAAACTTCGGCGATTTCGCGATTACTCTTTCAGGTGGGTTAAAAGAAGATCAGAGCTATAGAAGACATGATGAATCGTCAAGAATGAATCTCTTCTCCAAGATGAAATACGATTTTACTGATTATACAAGTCTGACGCTTCTAACATCCTTCGCAAGAGACGTCCACGACGACTGGGTATATTGGAACAGCCTTGACAGTGCTCTGATTCCGCCGACCGACATAGATGAAAGTGTATATACCGAATCTCTAAAATATATGGTTTCTTCCGAGTTGAAACACTTGTTCGAAAGTGGTGATTTTCTGGTTTTTCGCAACGGATTCTATATGACGGATTATGCTAACAGCATTGATCCGGATGATGTGGAATATAGGGCTTCACAGGCATATTCTATCAATTCCGAAGCGCAGATGAATATGCGTCTTTGGGATGAGAATCTGCTCACTTACGGGCTGAATTTCGTGATGAACAGCGTGGATGCCAGCATCTACGGGCAGCACGATCAATTGATCGGGGCCGGTTATTTTCAAGCGGAGATTGCACCGGTTGACAAACTCACAGTCACCGCCGGAGCGCGCTTCGATGCCGAGACGATTAACGCGGACGGCAACGATGCCAAAGGCGATGATAATTTTGAGTTTTCTCCAAAACTTGGTATTTCATATGTCGATGTTTTTGGCATTTCATACAGAGCCTCAGCCGGCAGAGGTTTCCGAGCGGCGACGGTAGCGGAGAAATTCGCGACTATTAATTACGGCGGTTTGATGATCGGTGCGAATCCTGAATTGAAACCGGAAACAAGCGCGTCTTATGAAGTTGGAGCGAACAAAGAATTCAAATTGTTCGGCAACCGTTTCTTTATAGAT
>JAQIDA010000222.1 GCA_027858275.1 Candidatus Kapaibacterium sp.
ATGGATCTAAGCCTCCAGCCAATCGGATATGTCGCTGTTATCCCCGAAGCTACCGACAAAATACTGCATCTGATGAGTGAGAACGAAGGTGAGTTGTTGCTGACTGATAAAAGCAGTCCCGAAGAAATTTACGCAAAGCTCGAAATGAGCAAAAAGAATTTCAAAAAAGCAGTCGGCAGACTCTTTCGTGAAAAGAAGATTTTGATTCTCGAAGACAGGCTTGTCAGGAACGATGATTAGATGAATGGATTGATTTATATACAGTAATATTTACCAACTAAGTCCATATCAGACATGCTAAGAATTATCTCGGCCGCTTTTTCCAATCCGGTTCGGTCATCATCAGAGAATCTGCTTTTGTGAGGACTGTCAATATCAAGAACTCCGTAAAAAACCCCGTTTTTTATCAAGGGGATAACTATCTCGGATTCAGATGCGCAATCACAAGCAATATGTCTGGGAAATTCATGCACATTGTCAACGACAAATGTTTTTCGCTTCGAAGCAGCTGTGCCGCAAACCCCTCTGCTAAAAGCAATCCGTATACACGCGACTTTTCCCTGAAAAGGCCCGAGAACAAGCTCGCCTTTATTCATCATATAGAATCCGACCCAATTCAATCGTTCCATTCTTTCAAAAATCAGAGCGGATTGATTCGAAGCGTTGGCGAGGAAATTTCTTTCATCTGACATTAGGGATTGGATTTCTGAGTGTAAGTCGTTGTAATTCATAATCTAATATATTTACTAAAAAAATATAAAGTCATTAGTTCTTTACCCGACAAGAGTATCACGCTTCTTGTCGAGTAGTTATTTCCTATTACTTCAACCAACTCTTGAAATCATCAATTTTAGGTAATTTCATATCAAGTTTGTTCTTTTTGCGAAGTCCGCCGAGAGAGTTGAAAACTTTATTCGGATTGGCGGCTTTCAGAGCTTCTACGGTTTGGAAACCTGCTTGGCGAATCAATTGAACGAGTTCCGCCGGCAAACCGAGAGCGATAATATCTTCATCTTTTGATACGGGATCTGCTTTGACAGGGCGCATCTGGGGGAAAAAGAGAACGTCGCGAATAGAAGTTTCACCCGTCAGTAGCATAACCAAACGATCAATACCTATCCCAAGTCCCGCAGTAGGAGGCATACCTATTTCGAGAGCGTTCAGGAAGTCTTCGTCGAGAACCATTGCTTCATCATCGCCGGCCGCTCTGTCGCGTGACTGAGCTTCCAAGCGTTCGCGCTGGTCGACAGGATCGTTCAATTCAGTGAATGAATTAGCGAGTTCCGCGCCGTTGACGAATAATTCAAAGCGTTCTACAAGTCCCGCGTCCCTGCGATGTTTTTTCGCGAGCGGAGACATTTCTATAGGATAGTCAATAACGAAAGTTGGTTGAATCAAATTAGGTTCGACTTCCGCGCCGAAGATTTCATCAAGGATTTTTGTTGTGAGAGCGTTATCGGCAACTTCCACTTCTAGTTCTTTGGCAATAGCCATCAATTCATTTCGACCGAGTCCGAACAAGTCTTTGCCGATGTATTCTTTGAACAGATCAAACATTTTAGCGCGGCGGAACGGAGTTTGCAACCTGAAGTTATTTCCCGCTACTTCCGTGTCGGTTGAACCGTTTACTTTCTGAGCGATTTTGCTGATAACCGTTTCAGTCATTTCCATCATCCAATCGTAGTCTTTGTAGGCCACATAGATTTCCATTGAAGTGAATTCCGGGTTGTGAGTTCTGTCCATACCCTCGTTGCGGAAGTTTTTGCTGATTTCATAAACGCCTTCAAAACCACCGACAATCAAACGTTTCAAGTACAATTCATCGGCTATGCGCATGAAAAGCTCAATATTCAGAGAGTTATGATGGGTCACGAAAGGACGAGCAGCAGCACCCCCGTATATAGGCTGCAAAATTGGAGTTTCCACTTCGAGCCAACCGTTATCATCGAAATAGCGACGCATTTCAGTGATTATTTTTGATCTTTTAACGAATGTATCGCGCACGTTGGGATTTGTAATCAAATCTATATAACGTTTTCTATAGCGCAGCTCTTTATCCGCGAAAGCATCGTGGATAATAGTATTGCCGTCTTTATCTGTTTCTTCTTTAGCAATCGGCAGCGGTTTAACTGATTTCGACAGAATCACTGCTTTTTCGGCGTGAATTGAAATTTCACCCATTTTCGTTCTGAAAGTGAATCCTTTGATACCGATAAAATCACCGATGTCCAACATTTTTAATACGGGATAGAATTCAGGGATATCGTCTTTTTTGAAATATATCTGAATTCTGCCGCTTTGATCCATGATGTGCATAAATGTAGCTTTGCCCATTTTGCGTAAGCTCATAATTCTGCCGGCAACGGCGACGGATTCCAATGCTTCCGGATTGTCGTCATTGAATCCGGTCAGTATTTCATTTGCCGAATGTGATTTATCGTAAGAATGCGGATAAGGGTCAATCCCTTGCGCGCGAATAGCGTCGAGTTCTTCAAACCGACGTTTTTCCTGATCATTTCTGATAGCGTCTGCCATAATTGTATTTGTGAATTTATTGAAACAATTTTTTTCTAACTCATAAAGTCAATACTGTTTAAAGAAGAAAATATTGGATTTTCCGAGTATAATAAAAACAACAGCAAATCCCGAACGGCAAAAATACAAAAAACGCATGACAAATTAAGCCTGCCCCGCTGAATTTATGACTTGTGTTTTGACAGACGAAAGGATTTCGAAAGAGTTTGCTGTTAGTATAAATAGAAAAGGACGTATTTAGATACGTCCTTGCTAATTATTTGTATTCCTCTGCTTGTCTCACACCGGATTAGGGGAGAGCAGTACATGGGATTTATATCAATTTACGGTTGATAAATTGGAGTAAATTCCGGATTGTTGTTCTTATCTCTGGATTGTTTGGCGATTTTCTTTTTATAATCCTGATACTTAGCGAAGATTTCAGGATCGCCGAGACCAAGCATTTCCACGGCGAGCAAACCTGAATTTTTGGCTGCTCCGATGCCGACTGTAGCGACAGGTACTCCCGGAGGCATTTGTACGATTGAGAGA
>JAQIDA010000237.1 GCA_027858275.1 Candidatus Kapaibacterium sp.
ATCCTGCATCCGCCGTAAGACCGTCCAGCTCAAGACTCAGAGACGGCTTGCTGCCCATAAGCGAGCGGAAAGTCGTCAAGGTCATCGAATCAGGAGCACAAGAATAATTAGTTAAATAAGTAGCAAACAACTGCGGATGACGCTTAATAAATTTAGAGATTTTCAATATTTTTTTCGCACTTTCCCAATACTGATCGTCCTCAATCAGCTCATTTCGATAATCGAAAATATCATAAGGAACTATATAAACAGCGCGGGAAGCGAATTTGCGAGGAATACCCTTGTTAGCAGTATCCGTAAATGAGTTATAAGGTCTGCCGACCAAAACAATCGCCGTGGCTTCCGGATCGGATTCCAACATTGTCATAAATTCACGTCCGAGAGCGTAGAGAGATTCTTGATACTCAGCCTGCATAGCGACAGCGTGTGAATGCGCTTCTTTAATAGCGTTAACATCTATAACACCCATTTTCTGAGCGGATTCGATAAATTGTTTTTCTTGAACATGGAAGCCGTCGGCAAAATTGAAAATCGGCATTATGAATTTATCTTTGAGATCATAATCTTTAAACGCCTGCTTCAAAATCAACGGCTCGGCATTCAAAAACGCGCAAGTGCAATTGAAATCAAGCCGGTTATGATCAGCATCTTCAGTATACATCTCAAGAATTTCCGGCACAAAATAGTAATCCGGTTTCATATTCAGCAAATCTTGGAACAAGCCGAGTGAGAGCTGTCCGGGGAAACATAAAGACGATTGCTCGCGTTCCAAGCCTTCCGGTTCTACCGTATCAGACAGGATAATTTTGAATCCCAGCTTATCGAAAAAGTGATAATAAAGCGGATATAAAGTATGCGTATGATAAGACAGATTGATCCCTACTGTTTTTGCATGCGTCGGCAAAGTCTGTTCGGGAGTAAATTTATCAAAAGTCAGATATTGACGTTTTTTTACAAAATCAAAATCATCAGTATTGAAATCGTTTTTATTAGCGCGTAGATTGTAATACATATTGCAGGCACCGCCGAAAGGATAAGTCTTATCCTCAATTAATATTCGGTTTATCTCGCATTTGCGATCACATTTTTCTTTGCCGCCCGCGCAGGTGAAAGGAGCTTTATATGCTACATCTCGCTGAGATAAATCCTCTAATTTATAATCAAGAGGGGGCATCAGACCGGCTTCAATTTTTTCTTTTATTACAAGTGCCACACCAAACGCGCCTGTCATTCCGGGATCAGGAGGCACGATAATTTCTTTTCCTGTCAGAGCCGCCATAGCAGTCGGAATTGCTTTGTTATAGCAAACGCCTCCCTGCATAAATACTTTTTTGCCTATCTGACGATTACCTTTTACTCGGTTGACATAATTCAAACAAATTGAATAAACCAAGCCTGCGACTATATTTTCCTTGCTGATGTTTTCCTGCTGGGCAGTCTTAATATCCGATCCGATAAAGGCGGCGCACTGGTCGCTGAAGTTCGGCGGATTCATCCCTTTCATTGCTATAGGCTCAATATCCTGAACTTCTATTCCGAGCGATTCATAAGCGGATTCCTCAATAAAAGAACCCGTTCCCGCCGAGCAGGCTTCGTTCATAGCATAATCAGCCGGCACACGATTGACGATATAAGTATATTTAGCGTCCTGCCCGCCGATTTCAAAAATTGTATCCACTTCGGGATCATAATAAACAGCCGCTGCCGCATGAGCGATAATTTCATTCACAACGCCGTCTGTCAAAGCATGCAATCCGGATATCTGTCGACCGGAACCGGTAACACCGATACCGACAATTTTAATTTCTTCCGGAATTTGCCTCAGCAATTCAGAGTAACATTTTTTCGATGCCGTAACCGGATTCCCGTGAGTATAAAGATAAACCGAACCGAGAACTTTATCATCCGACTGTCTCATTATCACCGCTTTGGTCGTCGTCGATCCTACATCCAAACCGAGAATACAAATATCCCCGTCAGCGGCTTGCGCTTTGGAAGTTGACTCAAATCGAACCATGTCTTTGAAATTTTCAAGAGGCTTATGAAAGACAAAAGAGCTTTCGTTATAGACAAAAATATCCTCGCCGTCGCCGAGTGTTTTTACCTCGTTGTCGAGTCCGTATATTGCCGCACCCAGAGCTTCAAAGCAGGTGCTGTATTCGGAAATATCAATATCGCCGACTTTATCTTTCAGGAAGTTCATTACGGTTGTGTTACGACTGACTCCGCCTATAACCAATACTTTGCCCGGACGAGTTTTCTGAAGCAATTCCTCAACTTTTTCGGACATCATCTGAGCTAATCCCGCCGTAACTTCTCCTTGGGTTACACCCTTGTTCAAAGCGTGAGTACAATCTGATTTACAGAAAACTGAGCATCTGCCCGAAACTTTGAAAGGCTCGCTGTTTTCTGAAACTTGCGTAGCGTCATCAATATCCAAATCCATGCGTTTTATCTGCTGCAGGAAGAATTCACCGGTTCCCGAAGCGCAT
>JAQIDA010000311.1 GCA_027858275.1 Candidatus Kapaibacterium sp.
ATACAGAATGCAGCTAAGCCATTTTTGAAAATTCTTACTTTTTCAGCTTCAGGAAGTGTGAATTGGGTTTCGCCCTTTTTATTGATGGCTGTCGGAGCACCATTCGTCATTACAACCCATGCAAGACCTTCACTAAAAACAGTTGCTTCTTTATATTGCGCTGTTATTTCATATTTTGCATTTTCTGAAATGAATCCCCATTTTGGATCGTCTCCGGAGGATTTGACTAGCGCCAACCCGCCTCTAAAAACTGTTGCTTCGCTAAATTGAGGGTTTATAACTATCTTTCCACTCTTGTCAATATATTGGTATTCCGTACCGCTTTTAACCGGATATAGCTGTATCTCAGATATGTCAGAACCACTACCTCCTCCGCATGAATTAAGAACGACTACTAATAAGACTGTAATAAATGACGTTATTTTTTTCTGCATAACAACTAACTCCAATTTTTAATAAAAACACTTATTTTATTATTTTGTCCTGCTTCTCCTCAGCCATTTGAGAACAAATTCAATATTGTTGTCTTAATATTTATTCTTGAAACATACTCCAAGCCAAATACTAATATTTTAGAGCGAGCAATAGCCCGCGCGCATAATTTTTTCATTGTCTTTAATTTTACATATTTTTTCGACTGTATAATATAAGAATATTTTTGCTTATTTCCTTAATAAATATGGTTCTTCTCTTCCAAGTATTCATTTTCATAAATCTCCTATGAAATCCCATGTTTTCTTGTGACAGTCTCATATTTTTGCCTATATTGTTGTTTGTATCGATAATAATGAACGGAGTGGAAAAATGAGAAATTGGAAAATAGAAGATTCGGAAGAATTATATAATATAAAAGGCTGGGGAAGCACTTATTACGGAATTAATAAGAGCGGCAATGTCTGCGTTACTCCCAAATCGAGCGACGTTTCAGTTGATCTGAAGGAGCTTGTCGACGATTTACAGTCGCGAGATGTGGCTTTGCCGGTGCTGCTGCGTTTTCCGGATATCCTTGATAATCGTATCGAAATGCTTTCGCAATGTTTTGAAAATTCGGCTAAGGAATATGATTACAAAGGAAATTATTATACGATTTATCCTATTAAAGTCAATCAGATGCGCCCTGTGGTTGAGGAGATATTGACACACGGACGGAAGTTTAATATTGGTTTGGAGGCAGGTTCAAAGCCTGAGCTACACGCGGTTCTCGCTATAACAGACAATCCCGAAGCGTTGATTGTGTGCAACGGATATAAGGATGCTGAGTATTTGGAGCTGGCGCTTCGCGCTCAGAAAATGGGCAAAAATATTTTTTTGGTGGTCGAAAAGCTTAATGAGCTGAAGCAGATAATCAATATTGCAAAACGTCTAAAGATTAGACCCAACATTGGCATTCGCGTCAAACTTTCGGCGGGAGGAAGCGGTAAATGGGAGGAGTCGGGCGGAGATCAATCCAAATTTGGGCTTAGCGCAGGTGAACTTTTGGAGGCTGTAGATATAATTGAAGAAAACGGTCTGAAAGATTGCTTAAAGTTGATTCATTTTCATATCGGCAGTCAAGTAACTAAAATTCGCAAGATTAAAACTGCTTTGCGGGAAGCTTCGCAATTCTATGTGCAGCTCAACAAAATGGGCTGTGTTATTGATTTTGTCGATATCGGCGGCGGTCTCGGCGTGGATTATGACGGCACAAAATCAACAGGCCCCGGCAGCATGAACTATTCCGTACAGGAGTATCTCAATGACGCGGTCTTTTTATTCAACGATGTTTGCAGCAAGCACGACCTGCCGCATCCGAGTATACTTTCGGAATCAGGCAGAAGCCTTACGGCTCATCACTCTATGTTGGTTTTCAATGTATTGGAGACAACTTCTCTGCCGGAGTGGGGTGACAATGAGGAAATCGGAGAAAACAATCATGAATTAATGACTGAACTTTACAATATATACGACAGCTTGAGTCAGGCAAATATGACGGAACATTGGCACGACGCTGTGCAAATCCGAGAGGAGTCTCTCGATCTGTTTGGCTTCGGAATGCTGACTCTGAAAACTCGTGCTTTGATTGAAAGGATGTTTTGGACAATCGCCCGCGAAGTAAATAAAATGAGTCAAAGCATGAAACATATCCCGAATGAATTAAGGGAATTGAACGCCAAACTCGCGGATAAATATTTTTGCAATTTCTCGTTGTTCCAATCCTTGCCTGATTCATGGGCAATTGATCAAGTGTTCCCGGTCATGCCGCTTCATCGACTGAAAGAAAAACCGACTAAGATTGCTACTATACAGGATATTACATGTGATTCGGACGGCAAAATCAGCAAATTTATCGGTAATAGGGACGACTCAAAATATCTGTCCTTGCATACGCTGAAAAAGAATGATCCTTACTATCTCGGGGTATTTTTGATAGGTGCCTATCAGGAGATTCTCGGCGATATGCACAATCTGTTCGGCGATACCAATGTGGTTCACGTCGGGATCAAATCCGGCAAGTATAATATCGAAAAAGTGATTGACGGTGAGACTGTCTCCGAAGTTCTGGGATATGTGCAATATAACGCTAAAACGCTGTTGCACAAAATGGAAAGCCAAGTGTCAGCTGCTGTCAAAAGCGGCGTTTTGACCTCACCGGAAGCTAAGGAATTCTTGGCGGATTACAGGTCCGGGCTGTATGGGTATACTTATTTGGAGTAGTGAGCAAAAAGAAATTCATTGTATGCTGTAGTAAATTGTGTCACCCCTTCGGGGTTGAAGAGATGATTAATTTCCAACATGGGATTGCAACCCCAATGAGTTCAATTCTGTATGTCTCCGGCTCTTGAACCCCGAAGGGGTGGCATGATTATAGAAAACTAGAGCAGGACAGACATTAAACCCCGAAGGGGTGATATAATTCATCCGATGACTTTTTTATTATATCCACAGTCATCGGATGAACTGTTACTTAAAAAACCTACTTGATCAAAATCACCTTCCCGCATAAAACATTACTTCCGACTCGAGCTACATAATAATACACTCCGGGAGAAAGATTGTCAGCTTCAAAATCGGCATGATGATCCCCGGCAGTTTGGATACCCTCTTGAATATTGGCGACTTTGCTGCCGATCGCGTTGTATATATCAATTCTGACATTAGCCGGTTCCCTGAGAGTATACTTAATTAGGGTTGATTTGGAAAATGGATTCGGAAAAGCGTTTGCTCGATAAACCAAATCATCATCTTTGACGGAAGAATATAATTTCCATACCGCATGGATAGTTTGAGTTCTGCAAGCATTTGATAAAAAATTGATTTCAGATTCTTTCGTTAAAGGATCCTCTCCGGCTGCATTATAAACTAACTCACAAGATGCTTCATTATTTGCAAGTATCACGCTCGGCAAATTAATAATTGAAAATTTTGGATTTGTTGAAGTATAGCCTGAGATGTAAATGTCATTTCTTAAAGCCTTGATGACAATGTTACTGACTGTATCATTGATCGCCGAATTCTTACTCTCTATTAATATGTCGGTTTGAGATAATTCCAAAAGGGGTTTGACATCATTCGGCAGTGTGAAAGATGTGCTTAGGGACAATAAATCTCCTCCATAATCCATACTAACATCAAGCACACCGCCTCCGTCACAATCTGTGATATAATCGAAGTAGCAATGAGGATTAGCCGCTGTTTTGGCTATTTCATCGTAGAAGTCACGTGAAGTCGAGAGCATAACAGTTTCATTGTCGATTCTTAATCTCAAATTAGCCGCGGGAGAACCTCCGTTGATTGAAGCAAGATACATCAACGTAGAAATTGAGCTGCCATCCATTATTGTACCGCCGATTTGCAGATTGAAGATGTGAGCATTCCGTTCTTTAGCGAGAGTATTAATCTCTCCTACCAAAACTTCTCCCACTAATACGTCAGAATTCGGCGGATAAGTTCTTTTAACGTCAGATTGATGGTTTCCGTCAGTTATAAATACTATTGCAGGAGTATATTTCGCTATTCCAGGTTTGCAAAAATGCAAAGCTGCGTGTTCATCAAAGTATTTATTATTGGTTTTATGATCTGTTTGCCATAAGAACGCCGCATTATAGTTTGTTCCGTTGCCGACTTCTCCGATTAAATCACTCACACTGCCGATTTTGTTAATAGCAGCAAGCAATGAACTTTTGTCGCTTGAATAACCATGAATGACATAGGCCTGTGCGGCAAAACCAATTATCGCGAGTTCGGTCTCATAGGGATTCATATTATTGATCCATTCAATAATTGCGTTCTTGGATACTTCAAATCTTGATTTCCCGCTGTAGGGATCGTTTGTTGTGCCGATTCCCTTAATGCCTTTTTTCATTGATGAGCTAAGGTCAAGCACAATCACCACAGAAAAAGACTTTGTGCCGGGAGGAGCGCAAACCGGATCATCTTTATCTCTTTCAATTGTGACACTGTTCAAAGTTTCAGTAACCATTATATTGGTCTTATCGATTCCGCTTCGAATTTCTTTTCCGTCGGGGTCTTCAAAAGAATAAGTCACTCTAACATTAGGGTAATTCGAAGGATCAACATTGTAAATATTAAGAGTCTGCGCCGACAATTGGAGGCTCACTGTACAGCTCAACAAAAATATCACTGACATTAGTAAAATTTTTCTCATCTCGGGTCCCCTCTAAATATTATTAAATATTCAATATGAAATATATGTTTATATGATTATCTGACGAATAACAATATAGCTATGCTAATATTTTGAATTTATTTTAATTATGCTTTTGATATTATAGATATATCATAACATTAGCAAGACTATAACTATTATACTTATATTCAGGGATAAAACCTAATACTGTTTACTCTGAATATATATAGTATTTTCTGTTGGCCTGCTATAGTTGATTCATGTTCGAGAAATTCATCCGATGACATATTGATAATAGCCACAGTCATCGGATGAAATGTTGTTATTTCAGCACGTTCACAGCCACACTCACAACTCCTCCCGGGGAGCGCAGCACGGCACGATATGCACCGTTGGCAAAATCATCTATGGGGAAGTTGAATTCTTTCTCGAAGAATTCAATTTCTGAGCCGGGTGAATTGAAGCTGACTGCTTTGATTTTCTTACCTTCGATTGTATAAATCTCGAGAGCGAAACTGCCGCTTTCTTCGCTTGAAATATTCAAGTGGATATTGTCCTTGGGCGGATCGGGTAGCAGCTTTATTTCTGTTAGGTTGAAGAATTTCACTAAGCGGATTTTCTTGGCACAGACTCCGGTAAGGTTTAGATTCCCGTTGACCAATTTCGTTGTTACAGTCGTGTCGCTGATACTAACATTCTCCAACACAAGCGATGTTTGATCAAATTCGGACAGGAGGCCGAAGCCGCACAGACCGCCGATGACAGACTCTGTTTCCGTAACGGTTTTCCCGAATTCAATAACTTCCACTATTCTTATGGTGTCGAAGCGCACTGAGGCGTTGGCGGCTTCATCGGGATAAAAAACTCTGAGGTCAAAACTTATCTGAGCATAGAAATCAATTTGCGCGCTTACCGGTTTGTATGTGTTAAATTGAGCCAGAATTGGGATACAGGTATCCTCCCCGACATTGATAGTTGTGTTAGGCACGCGAATAATCATCAATGTCGTTCCGGTCCCTTGCACATAGAGACTGAATTCCTTCATGCAAGGATCGCTGACTTGGATTATCAAACTGTCAGAGAAAAAGCGGGAATTAAGCTTGTCAAAATGGACAGTGAAATCAATATATCCGCCTTTGGGGATTAATACAGGCAGCTCCGGATCGACTGTGAATTTGTATGCTTGATTGTATTTAAAGGCGGCTTCGCTGATGAGAATATCCACGTTGCTCGTATTGGTATAGCGAATGGTTTTGCTCGGGCTTTCCGCCGGTTCAACAATTCCGAAATCAATGCTGTAGGTGCCGGTGAGATCAATAACAGCGTATTCAGTCGTCAGGTCTGTACTGCCTTGACAAAGGTTTGAATCCGTTACAGTCAGGGAATATGTATTGGCATCATAGACAGTGATCGAACGGGATTCAGAGCCGTTACTCCATAGATAGGCTTCGTATTCATCAAATGACCAAAGCAATGTCGATTCAGCTTCGCAAAGAAATATGTCACCGGCAATAATCGGAATCGGCAACGGTCTTTTATCGATCGAAATCGTTTCACTGACTGACTCGCAATCGCCGGGACCGGTAACAGTCACATAATAATCTCCGGCTTGAGAAACGCTTATACTCGCCGACTCCTCACCGGTGGACCACTTGTATGCCATGTAATCTTGATCCGTATGAAGAATCATAAGTCCGTCGTCGCCGCAAATGTATGGACGATCTGTCATGATGTTAGGTTCGGGGTAGGCATTGATATTGACTTCTACGCTGTCTCGTCCGGAACAATCTCCTATAAATTTTTGTATTGCTTTTATTTGCCCGACAGCCGGAAAGTGCCACTTTATACGAACCGTTTTGTTTTGACTGCTAATAATATCGCCGCCGCTGACACTCCAAGTCACTGATTCATCCGAGTCGGAAACGAGGATGTAATCATATTCAGAGTCCTCGCAGACATCCAATTTCCCGGTGATTTGCACATCAGGACCGGGATCAATTGCTGTCGTAATAATTTCTGATATACCTTCGCAACCGTAAGAATCATAGACTGTAACAGTGAATGTTGATGATGTTTTGACCCATATTTCAGGACCTGTTTCAGCGGTAGACCATATATAATCACTAAAAGTTTGGCTTGTATATAACTGAACACTGTCTCCGTAACAGAAGGGATGATTCCCGCGGATTAGAATCTCAGGCGCAATGATTTTCTCTTCGATAAACAAAGTATCATAATTCACACAGCCATTCTGATCAGTCACTCGGACAGTGTATTCTCCGGGTTGATCAATCGAGATTTCCTCTCCGGCCAAATCGCCGGTCCAAAGATAATCATTATACTTGCTGTATGGTTCGGCTCGGAGTTGTATTTCCTGACCGCTACAGATAACAGTCGGGTCATCAGTTTCGATTGAAACTTCGGGAATCGGGTTTATCATCAGATAGATGAATTCGGAATCTGTTGTGCCGAGCTTGCTGATGCGCAACATATAATATCCGGAATCGGCAGCGGAAACATTGGAGATCTCAAACTGAGTGCCTGTGCCCAGTAACTCATTTGTACGTACTAAATACCACTCGTAAGCGGCTCCATAAAGTGAGTCAGTATAGAATTCGGCCGTCTCTCCGACGCAAACAGGACTGTTGCTTCCGTAATCCTGCAATAGCGCGAAATCGCTCTGAGCAAACGCGGGTAGTCCTTTATAAACTGTATTCCCACCGGCATAGAATCCAAGAGGGTCATAATCACAATTAATACCGTTGCGATCGGGAAAATTAATTACGCCGAGATGCTTGTCTTCATTATTGCCGTCAGATACGTAAATTCTTCCGTCGGGCGCCAATTGATAAGAAGCCCATGAAACCGGCAAGTTGGGAATTTTTATTTCCGTACCCGTTTTCAAGCCTGTACTCATGTCAAATTGATGACCGGCAGCGTATAATTTTTGACTGTTTTGCGAAAATTCAATGCCGTAAGCTCCTTGAAAATCCGGAGCGCTGATAGTATTGATATATCTGACTATCCCTGATTCAGTGTCGAAATTGAACAGTTCTATGCGTGAATTGGAATAATGGGCAATTGCGAGATAATTGCCGTCAGGTGAGACTTTCATTTGTCCACGAAAAGACTCTCCTCGGAGAAATAATCCGGCAGGACTTTCAACTCGGCTTGACAGACTCACTCCGTCTTTATTAACTAATATCGATAAAAATTTATTTGAATTGTGCTTATGAGCAATTACCCATACAGACTTTCCGTCAGCATGATGTACGGAAGTAAGATGTTCGGTCATAAAAGGCTGTACGATAATATTCTTTTTGACAGTAACCGCTCCGAATCCAAAATCTTGGCTCATGTCTACAATCGAATAACAGAGTCCGTCATTATTAGCGGAATCTGAGAGGGCGGGATCACCTTTGAGAGTAAAAATATAAACATAGCGAGGATCTTCAGGGTTGGGAATTATCAGAGTCGACTGGGTTGCGGTACCGTAGCCCTTAAGGTCAGAACCGTTTTTCAGAAGATTATGATTTCGATTCCAGACAGTTTTGCCGTCAGTGTATAGGATGAGATTGCCTTCCGAATCGCTTAGAGTCGCGCATCCTTCTTCAACAGCCATACCTCCGTCCAAGAGCGGTTCCGGAGTGCTCTTCTCTGAGCTAAAACGCATACCGGCACGCTCACCGTAATACCAAATAGTATTTTTCTCGTCAGCGATGGTATCGCTTAACGAAAATAACAGGCAAAACAATAATATTATAAGATTTTTCTTCAAAACAAACTCTATACTCTGCCACTACTTTTTCAAACTATGTATATTATGAAATATTCTGCTTATAAGCAACAAAATCTTAGTTTAAAAGATTCTCAATTTAGCGGAACTTCTTTTTTTAAGATCCCTGTCGGGGGAGGATTTGGAGTTATATTTGAATTGAGAATTCTGTCTTCTCCTGTGGCGATAATTTCTTCGACTTTACAATGAGGACAAATTCCTTTGATCTTAGTGCAAACATCAAGACACTTGGATTCCTCTCAAGTGTGCCGAAGAATTATTTGTATTGTAACAATTTAATTAGACGGAATCCGGTAAAGAATGTGAATTCCGTCTAAAATATTGGATTGTTATTTATCCCACTTGATGGGTTTATTCCATTTTTTGTGAAATACTCTCATCCTGAATTAAAACTTATTTTCAAAATCAATAAACGGCTCTTTAATATCGACCATCGCATTAACAATCAATTCAACCAGACCGTCATAGTAGATGCCGTTCTTCGTTGTCGCACCGTAATATTCAAGCAAATCTCTGATCTGGCCTTTGCAATTTGAGCAAGGCGCACAAACGTATTTTGGTTTATCAGGGCTCGGGTCTTCGTCTTTGAAAGCGTTGATAATCTGTTCCATTTTTTTTCTGCCGCTGATCTGCAAGCGCCAATCGGCTATGTTATTTTGCTGCATAATAGCAAATCCGCTGCCTCCGCCACAACAGTAGTTGTCTACGCCGTGGGGATACATTTCCCTGAATTTCGGAGCGAGATATCTGAGAATTTCTCTCTGCGGCTCAACGATTCCCATACTACGAACAAGATTACAAGGATCGTGCAGAGTTACCGGAAAATAATTTTGATCGGGATTGAATTTGATTTTTCCGCTGAATACTATTTCACGCATCAGTGTCATAGCCGCTTCACGCGGAATACTGTTGTCAATTCTTGAGCCGATGGCTGCCATAGCCTTGGATTGATGCCCGCACTCGCCCATAACAATTTTCTTTACACCGAGTTTTTTCGCGATTTCCATGTGTCGCGCGTATATTCTGGCGTATTGAACATCATCATAGAAGAGACCGTAATTCACACCGTCGTAGCCAAGCAGTTCACTGGACATGGTCCATGAGATACCGGCGGCATCCAATAACAGAGCAAAAGCACCAGGATTGTCCGGCCAAGCGAGAATCTCGCCGGCATTATGAATTAAAAGCACGTCAGCGCCTGATTTATCCCATTGAGTCTCAACTTTTATTCCGGTTTTGTCAGTGGTTTCTTCGTCGATGAACTCGATATTATCCTTGACAACGAGCGAGTTCATGCCGGTACTTGATCCGACTTGCAGGTGCTGGACAGTTCCTTTTTCGTGGAGAGCTTTTGTATAAAATCCCATTTCCTGACTGAACAGTTTTCTGAGTTCGCGAGTAATCAAACCGTTATCTACACTGATCGGACAAGCCGTGGCGCATCTGCGGCACAATGTACAGCGATAGCATAATTCATATAATCTGGAAATCAGCTCCCAATTAACTTTAATATCTCCCTGTTGGAAGGCGTTGAAAATCTTGTTTCCGGGTTTAACGTATTTGAAATATACTTTGCGAAGGACTTCTGCTCTGAAAGTCGGCCTGTATATTTCCTGTCCGCCGCTTGATTCATAAATCGGACACATATCCGAACAGCTTTGGCATTTGGCGCAATGTTCCATCGACAGAACCAAAGGTTGCAAGAATGTCCAGTTATCCTCTTTTGTGAACAGTTTCCGAACAGCTTCGATAAATGCTTTTACATGAACGGCCTCTTCCTCTTTAGTTTTAGGCTTGGGGGGCAGTCCGCCGATTACCACTCCGTCGAGATTGACAACCTGATCTTCTTTGAATTTATCATTAAGTTTTTTGAATCCCGGCAGCTCCTCTACTTTGTCATAAGGCGCCGGCAGGGGATACAAATCCTTAGGATCAATTTCGCAGATACAATCTTTTATTGTGCTTATATTTTTTGGTTTTATATCTTTAATAACAGTCATTATTACATATCCTCAGGCAATTTTGAAACAACGTCTCCCCAACTTTTCGATCCGTCCGAATCAATATGCTTTGCTGACCATGACACTTTGTAGTTCAATTGATCCGCAAGCTGTCGACCTTTTTTTGAGTCGGGTTTAATATCTTCATCTTCCCATCTTACACTGTGGTATGAGAAATACTTGAGCACCATGTGGGTCATGTGAGTGAAAGGTAAATAGGCGACAAAAAACAGTGTCGATCCGATATGCCAATACGCTACAGTCGGTAGTTCCGGTATCGCTCCGAAGCTGATAAGACCTGCATAGAATCCGGCGATATTAGAAACAAAATTCGCGTCTGCAAAAATCCAAAACAGCAACGTAACACACATTGAGCCGATCAGGATAATATTGAAATAATGGCTCATCGAACTGTGATTTCTGAGTCCCATATCAACGATTCTTGAGAACATTAATCTCATTGAACCAAACGCACCGAGAATCGCGGCGATGAGGGCGATATAATAAATGCCGTAATACAAAACAGCTTCCAAACCACCTGCCGTAGCTTCTATCGAAGAACCGTATATAATTAATATTCCGGCAAGAACCAGAAGAGCCATATTAGCCGCTAACATATACAAACCGATATGGAAGGGGAAAGTTCCGATCCATAAGGGTTTATTATGCTCCCAAACAGCTTTCAGGGCTATAATTTCTGAGCCCATTTCTTTAATTTCGTTGATATGATCTTTTGGATGTTCTTTGGTCCACCATTCGTATTCTTCCAACTTCGAGCCTCCATAGTGAGCCCTGCCCTTTTCGTGCGGCACCGGATAGAGTTCCCAACGCATATGGATCGGCATATTTTTGATTCGCAAAACTTTGCTTATCATTGTAATGATATATATCAATACAGCAAGATAAGTCAACAATGTCAAAGCACTCATAAATCTAACCTTTTATAGAATTTTTATATATTTTCATATCCTGTTCAATTACAGTTCCACAATATCTTTGGCAGAATATGACTATTAGAAAACATAATCAAATTAATAAATGTTAACATATGTGGAAGTTTTAACTTTATTAAGTCTTGATGGGATTATTAATCTATATTTTTATTCTATGGCTTGATTGTTGTTATATATATTATAATTAAATGGTTATGCGATTATTAGGCAAGAATAAACAGACAAAATTCCAAGTGTTTTAAAGCATGTTTTTTCATAATATTATATCGGGATGAATAGTACCGAATAGATGCGAAATACGTATATGTGTAACCGGAATGTGTGTGTTTGGGGTCGGGGTCGATTGTTAATCATTCTATATCAAATTATTCGATATCCGGACTTTTGATTTATTTTCGCCTAATCACAATCAAACTCAAATCATCAAACAGACCTTCATCGCCGACAAATCGGCTGATCCCTTTGAAAATTCGCTCACTGAATATTGTAGGATGTGTTCCGTCGAGATCTTTTATACCGCGGAGCAGACGTTCTGTCGTGAAAAACTCCTTGTGTTGGTTCATGGCTTCACTGAGTCCGTCTGAATAGATGATTAGGTATTCAGCGGATGCAAGTGTCAGAGTTTCTGAATTAATCGGAACTTGGCGCATTAATCCAAAAGCGGGTGCGCCTTTGCTGAGTTCAGTAACCTCTTTGTTCAACATACGGATAGGCGGCATGTGTCCGGCATTGAAGTATTTGATTTCGCCGGAATCAGAGGCAAGCTCCAGATATACCAGTGAGGCGAATGTTTTTCGGGGGCTGTCACGGAAGAAGATTTCATTGATCTTCGCGCCGAGATTTTTTAGGCTTATGAAATCCGGGCAGAGCGCACGGATAGTAGCTTGGAGTTTCACCATAATCAGAGCAGCGCCGAGTCCCTTGCCGGATATATCGCCGAGCCATACAGCGTGTCGATTGTCACTTATTTTGAGATAATCTGTCATATCGCCGCCGACTTCTTTGGCGGGGTAAGCGTGCATGCTGATCTCCCAACCGGGAACATCCGGATTGTCATCGGCCATCAGGGCCTGCTGAACAGTTTTGCCGTCTTGCAATTCATCTGCGGCGAGAAGTTTGTCTTTCAGTTCGAGCATCAGAATATAGAGCATTAGAATCGCGCCCATTATCGCCATAGCGTTTGAATTGGAGGACTCTTCCCCACCGGAACTGCTGCCGGACGCAACAATAAAGATAATTCCAATCAACAGAACCCAACGTCTGAAGGAAGTCAGTTTCAAAAACAATGTACGTTGAAGATGGAAAATCAGATAGAAAAAACGACGGATTTTACCAAGGGATTGCATGCGATTGCGGTTGCTGTCGTTTAGGAAAAAATCTTGAATTTCTTTCCAGTCATGCCTCAGAGAAGAATTCACGTCGATGTTCTTGAAATCATTTCGCATTATGTCGCGCAATCGCTCTGTCTTTTTATTTGAATCTGCTTTCATTAATCCGCGTTTATTCAGCCACAGTGTTAAATTATCACAACTTATTTTGTTATGAGTTAATGCATAATACGAATAATAGATGATATTGATTCGTATTTTTTAGTTCTGTTTTAAAATTTTAGGAATGAATCCTGAAGTGTTTTATCGTGCGGAGACGCCCGGGTCGGGCGTCTCTACGAATAAGGTGTTCGATTATAATTTTTGAATTATCCGGCAGATCGAAGTTCATCTAACTTATCCTTGACGATATCGGCGTGTTTGACTTCTCTGTCTTTTCTTTTCACTCGGACTCTGACATTCTTCCACATTTCAGCAACTTTGCCGTCCGGGGAGATAATGAAAGTAGAACGAATGACGCCTTCGTACTCTTTGCCGTAATTCTTTTTCAGTCCCCATGCGCCGTATAATTTGTGGGCGATTTTGTCGGGATCGCTGAGCAGTGTCAGTCCGAGTTTATGTTTTGCGATAAATTTTCTGTGGGATTCGCTGCTGTCAGGGCTGACTCCTATGATCACAGCGTCGAGATTGCTGAAGTCGTCTGTGCTGTCGGTGAAATCACATGCTTCTTTGGTGCATCCTGATGTGTTATCCTTTGGATAAAAGTATAGGACGATCCATTTTCCACTGAAATCCGTCAATGAAATCTCTTTGTCGTCTTGGTCTTTAATTGTGAAATTTGGGGCCTTGTCGCCTGCTTGAATCATATTTTTTCCTTTATTTGAATTTATTAACTGTTTCTATTAAGATTAATAAAATACGCAGAATGAAGGGCAAAAACAAGAATTCTTAGGTTTTGGGTATTAATTGGCAAAGACAACTATCACAGAATTACTTTGTGAGAATAAGTTTCTTGTTTATTCCTGATTATAATCGTATAGACCCGGCGAGAAAAAGTTTTTAGAGGAATTTGAAATCTGTGTTCTCCCTCACTGAGCAAACCGCTGAAGATCAATGAGACTAATCGACCCTGTATGTCATAAATTGAAAGGGAGTAATTATCGGTATCGGGGAAATTGACGATTATCTCACAGTCACTGCCGTAACAGTGAGCATACAAGCTCAGTTCTTTTTGCTCCGGGCTTTTTTTTTAGAGTCAGTCAATCGCTGATAAAAATATAAAACCGGGGTTCTTTGCAAAATACTTGAACCGCGTTCGCTGAGTGTGTAATATCCGGAACCGTCATAAGCCCAGCAGATCGCTTCGCCCTGTGGTTCGGGCAAGTAAGGCAGTATAGCAAAATCTTTGCTTAAAGCAGAAGCAACTGTTTCGCCTTCGGCTCGGTAATAGTAATACACTTGAAAATACTGTTTGATTATTATCTCGCGCCCGTCATGAGAAATATCCCCTGCTGTAACACCTGAACCACTGAATCCTTCGTTTCCGTAGGGTAGGGTCGCGACATGTTCCATAGTAATAGTTTCTTCAGTCGATTGGGGGTATTTAATCAGGTATACTCCGACATTGTCTTCGCGTTTAGATATTACATACAAGTCTTTTGTCAAAGGGTCGAGCATCATAGCTTCAGCGTCGCGCGATCCGTCGGGGTATTTAAATTTGATAATATCAATATGTTTTTCCTTGATCTCAAATTCCGCGTATTTTTGATCAGGATCAACTTCGGGCTCTTCAAAGCGATAAATCGATCTTTTGTTATATGTCCCGTTGTTATCGCCGATATCGCCGACATAAATATAGGACCGTCCCTCTTCAGGACCCGGGCCTACGGCAATGTCTTCCCAATCCTTGGAGTCATCTATTTTGAGTTTATATTCGGCGAGAATTCTGCAGGAGGTATTAATCGCGTATATTCTTCTGTCAGATCCGTTGTCATTGTGAGTCCAAAGCACGCCCGGATTGTCCATACTTGCCGCCAACCCGGAAACTTCGTCAAGAATTTTTTCGTCGACTTCACCCATGTTTTTGGCGTCTGCGAATTTCGGAGAGGCTGTTGATATTGATGTGACCGACAAAAAAACGATCAGCAGAAAGATTGATTTATATATTTTCATCTATATTTCTAATTAATTTGGAGTAACTATATCTATCGAAATATACGGCTGATGACCCTCGAAATTGCACTATAGACCTATTTCATCGGAGACAGTTTTCATTCCTTCGATACAATCCGCCATCAAATCAGGGAGTTCACATCCGAGCATTTCCGCGCCTCGAGTGATAATCTCGCGATTCGCTCCGGCAGCGAACGATTTGACCTTCCATTTTTTTTTCACTGATTTCACGGTCAAATCCATAACGCTTTTGGACGGACGCACAAGCGCGCAAGCGGTTATAAGACCGCACAATTCGTCGACTGCATAGAGTGTTTTTTCAAGCAGAGTTTCCGGCTTAATATCCGTTACTTCTCCCCAACCGTGGGACATCACGGCACGCACATACTCTTCAGGCCAAGCGGCGGCTTCGAGTATTTCTTTGGCTTTTTGGCAATGCTCCTCGGGGTACATTTCGTAATCTATATCATGGACCAATCCAATTATGCCCCATTTTTCGGGATCTTCGTTATTCTTGCTCGCGAAGTATCTCATTACTGCTTCGACGGATTTGCCGTGATTTATAAGTGATTTACCCTTGTTATATTTTAGAAATATCTCAAGAGCTTCTGCTCTGTCAGGTGTATGCTGTGTCATAGATTGCCTTTTATTATAAATTAAATTATTCTGCTTTTGTCATCATTTCGACGACTCTTTTCCCGATAGCTACTGATGATGTTATGCCCGGGGACTCCATGCCGACCAGATTGAAGAACTGGTCCAGACCTCGCTCAGATTCGTGTCGCATGATCCAATCTTTCATCGGTTCACCTTTTTTTTGGACTTTGGGATGAATTCCGGCTCCTTCGGGTTGCAAATCTTCGATTTTGAGAGACGGAAGAAACGCCTTCACAGAATCAAAGAAGTATTGCTTTAAGGAAGAATCAACGCTGTATTCTATTTCATCAACCCAAGCATCATGAGGACCGAGGCGCATTCCGCCGCTGAGATCGGGAGTAGTATGAATCCCGACGAATCCTGAAGCGGGCGGCACCGGATATATCAACATCTTAGGGAATTTATCAATGCCGCGAGTGACGCGAAAATACATGCCTTTGCTGTATTGGATTCTATAGTTTTCCTTGTCCTGATCAATACCCAGCATTGCCGAGATATTGCCTGATTCCAGACCGGCACAATTGACAAGACGTTTTGTCAAAAATTGCAGAGTCTCGTTACCGTGGTCTTTCACTGTCAGTAAGTATCCTTCAGGGTGTTTCTCAATGGCGCTGACTTCAACATTATAAGCAATGTCGCATCCGTTTTTGGCTGCTACAGATTCAAAATACTTCATCAGATTGTGAGAATCAACGATTCCTGAAGTAGGACAATACAGAGCCGCAAGGGCTTTCACATTCGGCTCGAGTTTTTTAATTTCTTCCTCATTGACTATTCGTACACCCTCTGCCCCATTGTTCAGAGCCATTTCTAAGAGTTCCGGCAATTGGGCAGCCTCTTCTTCATTAACGGCAACAATCAGTTTGCCGCAATTTGAATGGGGTATCTTGTTTGTAATGCAAGTATCATACATGAGCTTGTTGCCTTCTATGCACAGCTCGCCTTTGAGTGATCCTTTGGCATAATAAATCCCGGCATGAATGACTTCACTGCTTCGGCTTGATGTTTCCATACCAAATGACGAATTGCGTTCAATCAGCATCATGTTTTTATTAGTTGCCGAGAGCTGAGCAGCTGCGGACAATCCGATTACTCCGGCACCAATAATGGTTATATCTGTTTTTTCCATTGATAGATTCTCAATTTTATACTTTTTAACTTTTCCTAAATTTAAGGAATATTATATATATTTAAAACTGCTAATATCATCTGTTGGAATTTTTTCACGAGAAAGCCCCTGTCTTTCTGAATTTGGGAGTTTTATGCTAAGGACAATTGGCATGGTAATTGCAGTTTTGAGTGTGTCACGGATTGTAAAAAATGATTAAAAAAACATCTTGGTTTTCTATAATTAAATAACTATCTTATAGGAGTGTGTACTACGTTACATAAGTTAGTATAATTCATCTATAAAATGGAGTTGTTTATGATACTAAAACGTTTATTTGCCCCCCCAAATGATTTTCTTACTTTTGTTTGGAGCATTATTTATTGTTCAAGCCTGTGTAGATGAGGATTCGCCGGGTTCAGATCCAAACAATTCGGGAATCGTCATAAAAGTTAAAAACTTGGATATGGTTGATGATATGGGTTGTGAAATTCCGCCGGGGACTGAGTTGATTTGTTCCACAATTACTTACAACTACAGCTCTAAATGGATGAGTGGAGGAAGACAAATATCATTTCCCGGTCTGGATGAGCAGGTCTTTAAAATTCAGAGTGCCGATTTGGCAGGACAAATGATTACTGTTGATGTAGAAATGGAATGTATTTATGCGGATCTGAGTGGAATTGGACAAAGAAGAATATGCAGAGGTTCTAAAACAGCAATGGTTTACTCCGGTGTTCTTACAGTCATTGATGAACTTAATCTGTTCTTGCGAATAGACACAATTATAAAT
>JAQIDA010000347.1 GCA_027858275.1 Candidatus Kapaibacterium sp.
TTATTTTGTCAGAGTCCCAATTGTAGAAAATTCTCTCAGTTTCAACAGAATTAACAAAGAATCGTACTCTTTCAGGCGGGACATTAGTGCAAGTATCCGTGAATTCAAAATACCCGTTACTATCAACATCCAGTATTTTAACTTTTGAGTCAGTAGGTATTTTGTCGTTCATCTCGCCGAAAGTGATCGCTGCAGCGTTTGCTACCAACGCAAAGCAGAGAGTCAGTACAAATACTGCCATAGCTGTGATTGATTTTTTCATAATATTGAAAAGTTTCAGTTTAATGTCAAATTGTATTTGGATTGATAATTTCATCAAATTATTGCCGACTCTATTCGTTTATTTTATGATATAGAATATGTTTAATTAATGCTGCCGATAAGTTGAATTTTAAAAATTTGATTCTGGCTTTCCTGATACTTTATATATTGTTGTTGATTGTTCTGACTGTGGGATATATTGATTTACGAGCCGAAAAAACTGTCAATCCGAATGAGTTTATCCAAGAGGATAATCAGAAGATGAAAGACGGACGCAAAGCTTGGATAAAGGAAATGCACCAAACCGAGCCGGGAGTAGATTATCGTATCCTTGACGCTGAAACAAGAAATTCTAAGCAATTAGCTCGTGAGAAGATGGTTAACCGAATTCTCGCTTCGGGCAAAGATCCGAATAAGATTCAGTCGCTCACTCTTGCAAACGGCAGAATCGAAGGTGAATGGATAGAAAAAGGCAGCAGTAACCAAGCGGGCAGAATTCGCAATATGGATGTTGATTTTGATCGTGACCTATTGTATGTCGGTTCAGACGGAGGGAACATTTTCCGCGGCACAATAGAAGGAACAGATTGGCAGTGCCTCAACAACGGTCGCCGAATCAATGATATCAAAGGGGTTCATTTAGTCACATTTCCGACCGGCGGAAAGAGAATAGTTGTAGCTTCGCTCGATTCGAGAGATGGTCCTTCGAGAGTATCATACAGCGATGACGAAGGAATTACTTGGGGAGTCTATCAAGAGGTTGAAAACAGAAATTTGCGAAAAAGCGTAGTTGCTTTCAAGCAAAATGGCGACGCGGTAATATTTGTAATGGCCGAACACCGTAACACTAATCTAAAGAAATGGTTTGCATCTTTATATATCTCACTCGATTTCGGGACAACTTTTGAAGTTTTGCGGGAATTCGATATTCCGATTAATCAATGCGATCTTGCAATTCCGTCAGGGAATAAAGAGCAAGCTTATATGCTGTGCCGTGACTCGGCATTTGTGATAAATACAGATAAATCGATTAAATTACTTTCAGTTATAGATTATGGTTATGAAGATTTTGGAATAAACAAAGTCAATCTCGCAGCTCAGAAATACGAGTCCGGATTATATTTGTTCGCAGCTTTGAACGGAGGCGGAACTACTTATTTCCTGACAGGCGAAGAAGGGGACGATTGGGATGAATCCGGACACGCCAAAGTAAATCCTTTTATGAATTTTGAAAGCTTCGCGGTTTCTGCCAAAGACAGGGAAATTATGTATATCGGTTCTGTTGAGGTATTTAAGACAACCAATGCTTGGGAATGGGAAAAAGTAAGTGATTGGTGGGCTTATAATTCCAATCCGCAATTCAGTTTGCACGCAGATATTCCGGCTATTAAAGTTTTTATCGATCCCGACACAGGCGAAGAAACTACTTATGTATGCACGGACGGCGGTGTTTTTAGGTCTTATGACAACTTGAATACTGTAATAAATCTGTCCTACAACGGTTTGAATACTTCTCAGTACTACGGCTGTTACACATGCAGGTATGAAACAGACAAAGTATTCGCCGGAGCGCAGGATCAGGGATTTCAAGTGTGTTTGAGTGATTCCGGCGGCACTCTTGATTTTGATCAAATTTTGAGCGGAGACTATTCTCATTTGGTTTCAAGTGACGGCGGGAAAAATTTGTGGACGGTATATCCCGGATTCGCGATGCACTATTTGAACTTAGCTGACGGCAGCCAAAAGAATTTCCGTTGGAATTTTCACGGGCAATACGCTCAACGTGTTTGGCTGCCTCCGGTAACGGCGAATTTGAAAAATTCTACACAGGCTTTTCTGCCTTGCGGCAATGATGAGAACATCCCGGTGATTTGGAAACTAAAATATACCGCAGACGGACTGACAGCGACTGAGATGCCTTACGATTTCCCGGCGGCGGTTACTTCAATCGCTCAATCTCCCTTGGATAAAGATATAATGTATTCATGCACAAAAGGCGGGCTTTTCTTCTTTTCGGAAGATACCGGTTTGAACTGGACTCAACAACCGAAAACGGATGTTCCGGGCTCTCATCATTTATACGGAACTTGCCTGATTGCTTCTAAGAAAACACTCGGCAGAGTGCTTGTCAGCGGCAACGGCTATGCGGGCACGCCGGTATTGATTTCTGAAGATCATGGTCTGAATTTCGCGCTTCTTAACGAAGGTCTGCCAAATACAATGGTCTATGAAATTGCTTTTTCCGATGATGAGGAATACGTTTTCGCAGCGACGGCAGTCGGTCCTTATGTATACTCATTCGCGGAAGAACAATGGTTTGATATGAGCGGAATCAGCGCGCCTGATCAACGATATTGGTCGGTTGAGTACATCCACTCAATGAAAACCGCTCGATTCACAACATACGGAAGAGGTATTTGGGATTTCAAAATGTCGAAAATATTGGATGTGGTGGAGCAGGCAAAAACTAAAAGTCTCGTAAAAAATATTGAATTAACGGCAAGCCCCAACCCGGTCGCCGCAAACACTGTTATCAGTTTCAATATGCCGGAAGCGGCCGACGGAGCTGTCAGAGTATACGATATGAACGGCAAAATTGTCAGCGAACTCTTCAACGGCCGATTTGAACAGGGTACAGTAAATCTCAATTGGAATCCGGACAGAGCCGGTGTTGATTTGCCTGCAGGAACATATCTTTGCGTCCTGAGCTGTTTTTCTAACAGTTCGTACGTTAAGTTGATAGTTGAGTAAGTGGACGTTTT
>JAQIDA010000009.1 GCA_027858275.1 Candidatus Kapaibacterium sp.
CTATCAATATATCAACAATGATAAAATCAGTTATTATAAACCAATGGGCGGCAAGGTGTTTTTCTCAAGGGAAAACTTGAATTCTTTTATTCTTAACGAAGATAAGCATTTTAAATCAAGAAACGCAATAGAAGCAGAAAACGAAACTAAATTAATGATAAATAATATTTAGCAATTTATTCAATAAATACGGTGCACTGTATTTATTGAAATCACAAATCGAGAAAAACCAAAAATGACAAACACAACTTAATCATCACGAACCGACATTGAGTGACAATCGTCCTCTTTGAAGTAAACAAGAGCCACAGCGACTTTAGGTGCATTCAAAATGATGCACAGGGATTCTTATTGCCTAATTGACTTATCGCATAAGACCCACGAACTCGAAATTTAAATAACATTAATAGTATTACGGAGACAGAATTATGGAAAAGATTATTGACAGATCAGATGCGAACACGACAGAAACAATTAACAAACTTTCAAAGGAGCAAGACATGAAAAAGCCTACAAATACAAAAGTGTCAAAAAATGACACTTCGCCCAAAGCACGATCCTTAAGAAAGGATAAGACAAAATTATCAAACAAAAGAAAGATTAAAACAATGACTAACGATAACATTCAGATACAATCTGAAAGAGCTACCGACATTTCGAAAATCTACTCTGCTTCAGAAAACAACACATCATTTTCTCTTACAGATGATGAAATTAAAAAGATCAAGAATCATAAGTATACAGATTTCGTACCGAAGATTTCCGAGATCGAATATGAATCATTAAATGCTGATATACTTAAAAATGGAATGTTAGAGCCGATAACGCTAACGAAGAATCACGAGTGCATTGACGGCAGAGCCAGATTGCGTATTTATCAAGAAAACAGTTCTGAAGTTCAACCGAGATTCAAATTGTATTCCGAAGTATCGGGGGGCAATATTCATCATTTTATACTCAGTAAAAATCTTATGCGGAGGCATCTGAACAAAGGACAACGAGCGTGCTCTTCGGTAAAATACTATCACATGTTTAAAAAGTTGCGAAAAGCTGAAAGAGCAAGAATAATGTTGGAATATGATATGCCCGATAAAAGTAAATCAAGAGAAATCACTGCCAGAATTTTTTCAATCAGCTCCACATACATTACTTATGCCAATCAAATATATGCGGCTAACAAAGATCTTTATTCCAAAGTTTTGAACGGTGAAGAAAAAATCAATAAAGCAGTTGATGAAATTACCCAAAAGACAAACACGGAAATCACAACAGAAGGCAATGTTCCCGTTAGCGACCCTGGAAGCCCAGCGATTAAGTCTGTTCACACAAAGATCTCATTGCAAGATCAGATTGCATATTTCAAACAAAAATATCGTGATTTTGAACCGATCGAGTTAGAATTTCTGAATCTGGATGAAGAATTGAATTTCGAAAAAGGAGGAATAGGTTTTATTGAATTGCTGATAAAAGAAGCAGATGAACAGGATACGTCGATACTCGAAAAGTACGATAATATCTGTAACGACTTCATAATTGAACTAAGGAAGAAAATAACCCTAAAGCGTGAAAGCGAAATAAACAAGCTGATTAAAGAAGCAGATACCAAAGATATTAAAAATAGCTCGGTTGATGTTCTTGTTCTGGATTTGGCGAAAAAATTATCTGTTGACGAACAAAGAATTCTAAGTAGTTCAAAAGAGAGAGTCCAGAACGATGATTCCCAAAGTATACGAAGAAAACTCCGTCTTTTTGTCGTAGAAAACGCAAGCCCAAAATCCAAGCTCAAAATTGCTGACAATGATATTAGAGATTCAATCTTGGAAGTTTTGTCCTCAAAGAAAACAACACCCGAAGTCGAAGTTAAAAGAGCAACTGTTTCTGAGGTAAAGAATGCTGCATGATCCGCTGTTTACTACGGTAATACTTATTCCTGAAGAATTGGATATCTCACTACAGGAGTGGCATGACATGCCACTCCTCGATTTTACTCGAAACGTTGGGCTTCTGAGGAAACATATAATTAATAATGTACTAAATCAAGGACATGATTTCTTTAGCGGTAATTTCACGTTGGAGCAGATCAATGGAACTCTTCAGAGACTAAACTCAGAAGGTAATGTCACATTTAGAGAAAGACCAATTCTGAGTTATCACGCAAAACAACCTGAATATTGGAGTGGATTGATTGCGTATAATTCACAAATGACAAGAGGTTTGAACTGTTGGTTTCCTGAGCGAGCGAGAGCGAAAGGTTCAGGAGGGTTTAGTATAACAGACCAATTTTACGATGAAAAGCAGTTTTATACTAACGTCCATGCTATAATCAAAAAAGACAGATTTAAATTCTTGGATAACAATTCTAAACGATCTTTGTCAAAAATTATCAGATCAGGTCTGAGACTTGTGAACGGAAATCAGCCAATTAATAACTTTCCCGCCAATCTCGCAAAATGGATTTATTGCAAAGCAGCTCAAAAGCATGGTGAATTAAACGACTTTTGGATTTATGATCAGTCGATGGGGTATGCAGGCAGATTGGGCGGAGCTTTAGCAGCCGCAAACTCAGATCATTTGCAAAACACGAGAATTCATTATTATGGCACCGACGTACACAAAGCCATAAACGAAAGGTATGAAATGATAAGGTCATATTGGGAAGAGTATATAAATCCTAATTTAGATTTTGATTTGTACGCTTCGGTAACTCCTGCGGAATCTATTTTTGATGATATTAAATTTGCAGAACTAAAAGGCTGCTTTGATATGTCTTTCACTTCACCGCCGTATTTCAATCGAGAGAATTATTCTGTTGATCCCGAACAGAGTTGTCACAGATATGATACCTATGATGACGGAACAATTAATTCATGGAAATACGGATTTCTTCAGCGCATGATTCAAAACACTTATGAGCTGTTGAAAGACGGAGGAGAAATGTGGATTAATATTGCTGATCTAAAGCGCCAAACAGGGGCTTCTCCCAAATATTTGCCGCTTCAAAAAGATACAATTGATTTAGCGAGAAAAGCAGGATTCACTTTTAAAAGAAGATATAAAATTCTTATGGCGATGCATCACAACCCTGAGAAATCAGGCGGTGAACTTTCATACAATCACATAAGAGTAAAAGGCAAACTTCATAAGTACGAGCCTCTTTATGTATTTATTACATAGGAGAATAAAACAATGACTAAAACAACATCCTTGAAAGACATAGAAATTATGAATTTTTATACTGATGTATTTAAATCATCATTTCTGTCAAAAGGATTCAAGCCATCAAGCGATTTCTCAGTTGTAAAAAAAAATAAAAATGCAATGTTTATGTATGACAACCAGAAGCTTCATCGCTATTTGAATGAATACAAAATAACAGTCTTTTCCCAAACACGGGAACAAGTAGACAGATTCAAAAGAAGAAATATCAAGCATACTGTTGGTAAAAATAAAATCTCCGTTCTTGAGTTCAATAATGACTTTTTTGAGTTGAAAGGCAAAAAACATAAAAAGATCAGACGCTATAGGAACATGTACACGAACACATGTAAAATTGATGTTAGGGATGAACCAAACTCAATAGAGGAAGTGATTGAATTTATCGAAAAGTGGAAGATTATCAGAAAGGACGCATACTTCCAACTATTCGCAGGCTACGACATGAATTTCTTCAGAGAATATTACTATAGATTTCGTGACAGACTAATTCCGTTTTACTTCTATTACGAAGGAGTGCTTGTCGGCTATAATATTATCGAACGTGTAGACAAAAACAAATACAACTTGCTCCTGAGGAAAGTTAATACAAATTATACAAACCTGTGTCTTTTTGTAGATTATTACGCAATGGAGAAGATATTCAGAAATATCAATGAACCGATTTTTCTGAATATGGAAGGAGATGTCGGCAGTAAAGGTCTGCTGAATTACAAGACACAATCTTTTCACGTTCCGATTCGAGTATTTGAAATGTACGATATAAGAATTCCAAAAACGATAGGAACTTTATTATGAAATATTTATTATCGGAAGAAACAACTCCCGTTGAAGAGCATAACGGCATTCTATTCAAAAGAGATGACTTGTTTCTGCCTTATGCCAACGATCAAGAACTCGGCGGCGGCAAGGTTCGCCAAATGAAGTTTCTAATGAATAGCATATTAAGCAACAACAGAAGTATAAAAGGTTTGATTACTTGTAGCTCTGTGAACAGCCCCCAAGGTCTGATCGTTGCCAAAGAAGCAAAGAAGAATAATTTGCCCTGCATTGTGTGTATCGGAGGAAGAAATTCATCACCAGAAAAAGCAATTCAAAACCATGCGTCGATATATTTGGCTCACAAGGCAGGCGCGGAAATTCGTACAGTTGCTCAAATCGGCTATACTTCTATTCTTGAGAAGAGAGCATCTGCTATTGCAGACGAAAAGAATTACTACCTTGTTCAATTTGGTATAAACCTAGATGAATATCCTGAAGCTGTCATCGGTGCGATAGCAAATCAAGTTGAGAATATACCCGATGAGCTTGACAACCTGATTGTTCCTGTCGGGAGCGGCATTTCTTTTGCTGGCATATTAGTAGGACTCAAGAGATTCAATAAAAAAGTCAAACGAGTAATCGGGATTCAAATTGCGGGTTATGACAGGCGAAAGACAATTGACAGGATATTAGACTTAACTGATACCAAAGCAAATTATGAACTCTATATGGATAAGACCTATCCGTATTCAAAGAAAGTTAATCATTTTATCAGCTCCGATCTTAGTCTGAACGTAATCTATGAAGCCAAAGCATATAAATATTTTCGGAATAATCAGGAC
>JAQIDA010000017.1 GCA_027858275.1 Candidatus Kapaibacterium sp.
ATATATTACTGATGCGATCAAATTTGCCGGATTTCGATAATTCGTTTTGAATTAATCTTACTTCGAGCAAGTGATCGTTCGAGTTTCTCCGTTATATAATCGCGGAGTACTTTTTGAGAAATAAACAGTTAAATATTGGTTTCAATATAATGAATTCATTTCACTAATTCAAATATATTTATGGGTGTTAGATTGCTCATCAATAAACAAACACACACGACATCGCGATTTCTCGCTGTCGTTATATCATGGAAAAGATTGAAACTTCATTTACCCGTACAGAGTCAAGTTAGTAAATTTCATCGAATTGTACAAAGAGTATTTTTTTATTGTTGGTTTTGGGGTTTGAGGGAGCTTTCTTGTTCTCCCGAAGATGTTAGGATCGGCTGTCTCCGCATTTTTGGACTTCTCCAAAAAAAAACAGGCATTCTCAGCTTAAGCCAAGAATGCCTATTTGATAAATATCAAATTCCGATTAAATAATTTTGATTATTTTTTCGGGATATTATTAACGATTTCGAGTAATAATTTCCAGCATTTCTGTGTGGAAGAAATCTGAATCATTTCTGACGGAGTGTGAACTTCCGCTAAGTTCGGACCGAATGAAAGCATATCCATCTTAGGATATTTTTCGCCGATCAGACCACATTCCAAACCTGCGTGAATTGTTTCGATTACCGGCTCTTTGCCGAACAAATCAATATATGTTTGTTTTGCTGATTTCAGAATCGGAGAATCCATGTTCGGTTCCCAAGCAGGATAGCCGTCGCCGTGTTTGACAGTCGCTCCGCCGAGTTCCTGACTGATTCTTACCATATTAGCGAGATCATATTTTTCTGATTCTACTGAGCTTCTCTGGCTTGTTACGATATAAATCTCATCGTCACGAGTTTCCACAATTGAGAAGTTAGTTGAAGTCTGAACCAAACCGTTGATGTCAGGACTCATTCTGTGAACGCCGTGAGGCATTACGTAGAAAGCGTTCATCAATCTGCGACCGAAACATTTTGTCATCACTCTGCAAGGCATATCAGTTGTTGCGCAAACAGCTGTGATACCCGGCTCTTTAGATGTATATTCAACTTTGATTTTCTGATCGAAGTCTTTAATAAATGCTTCAAAACCTTCTGTATGATCGTTAGCGATCATAATAACAGCAAATGCTTCTCTCGGAATAGCGTTGTGAGCGTTGCCGCCTTCGAAAGTAGAAATTCTGAAATCGAATTTTTTATCAGCAGTCCAAAGCAAACGATTCAAGAATTTGAGAGCGTTGGCTCTGCCGTCGTGAATTTCAATACCTGAGTGACCGCCCTGAAGACCTTTGATGGCTACTTCATAAGCTTTCATTCCTGTAGGAACCGGATCTGCTTCGTATTTGAAGCTTGCGTCTGTATTGATTCCGCCTGCGCAACCGATTGTGAAAGCGCCGTCTTCTTCTGAATCAAGATTGATAAGGATGTCTGCTTTGAGGAATGTATCGGACAAAGTCATCGCGCCTGTGAGGCCTGTTTCTTCGTCGAGTGTGCAAAGGAGTTCAAAAGCAGGATGAGGAATGTCATTTGATTCCATAATAGTCATACCCATAGCAACGCCGATACCGTTGTCAGCGCCGAGAGTAGTTCCTTTTGCTTTTACCCAGTCGCCGTCTACATAAGCCTGAATAGCATCGTTGTCAAAATCAAATTCTGTATCGCTGTTCTTCTGGCATACCATATCGATATGTCCCTGAATAGCGATAGCTTTGCGATCTTCCATACCCGGAGTTGCGGGTTTGCTGATGAGGATATTTCCTGTTTTATCTTTTTCTACAGCGAAATTATTTTTTTCTGCCCAACTTACGATATAAGCTGCGAGTTTGTCTTCTTTTCTTGAAGGGTGCGGATACTGACAAATTTCTTCGAAATTTTTCCATACTTCTTTTGGTTCGATGTTTGCTAATGCGTTAGCCATGTTTTCTGCCTTTTTTTAATTCTTTAAATGAGATAAATCCCGCGTTATATAATTGCGTTAAATATCGTGTTAGTCTGTCTTGTATTTGTTCAACGTCATCACCGTAGATATGTTTCAGTGAATTCGCTATATCTTTGACTTTATTATTCCCGTCGATTTTTCCCCAAACCGCCGAACCTAATTCATCAAGGTTTGCCTTAATATACGGACTTTTCATTCGATGATTGATATACTTTCGAGCGAAGCTGTTTTTGAACTTCGGTACAAGCACGTCAATCATGCCGTCATCACGGCGCGAGCCGGTATAGTTTGGATTGGGAGTAAGCTCCATATAATCTATTTCATTTTCCGCGCGTTTTCTTTTTCCGAACATTCTTGTCAATTCTCGTAATATTAATGACCGTTGAATACATTTTGAACGCAAGTTACATAAAAATATTTTCCGGAATAATGAAATATATTAGCCGCTGAATTAGAAAAGCTTTTAAGGAATATTTAAGATACTGCAGAGGGAGAAAATCCTTTCGATTGTCACTTACTCCTAAATCGGCACATAAAATACCGATTGACCGAGCTGCTAGTTCAAACACTTTTTGGATACACATATATTATTGCGTTTATCTCTTTAATTATCAGCATTTTAGCTGTATCAGAAAAATACTTCGAATTAATTACTACTTTTCTGTTACAGAAATCAAATAAATTGATATATATTTGCTCTTGGTTTTGATACTGATGATAATTATTAGTATTTTTTAAAATCCTTAATATCGATAAGGTTAAACGATTTATAAATAATTCACAGAATTGTAATGGAAAAACAAGAAAAGTATCTTGACGGACTAACCATCAGATTCGCAGGTGACTCCGGAGACGGCATGCAGCTGTCCGGCACTCAATTCTCAAACACTTCCGGAGCTATGGGCAATTATGTAAACACCTTCCCGGATTATCCGGCAGAAATTAGAGCCCCTGAGGGTACTCTCTACGGTGTTAGTGCTTATCAAATTCAAATTGCGACAAAAGAAATCAGCACTTTCGGCGCTTTTATCGACGTACTTGTAGCGATGAATGCCTCATCACTCAAAGTGAGTCTGCCTAAACTTAGCAAAGGTGCGGTTATTATCGCAAACGAAAGCGGTTTTGGCGCAAAGAATCTCAAACTCGCTGAATATGAAACCAATCCTTTGGAAGACGGTTCACTGTCAGATTTCGAAGTTCATTCGGTTCCGATCGTAGAAACTATGAAAGAAGTTTGCGCTGATTTGGAAATGTCTCCCAAGTTTATTGAAAGAACAAAAAATTTATTTGCTCTCGGCATAGTATATGCACTATACTCTCGTGATTCGGAGCATACTATAAAATGGCTGAATGAAAAATTTGGTAAGAAACCTGTTGTGCTCGACGCCAATCTAAGAGCTTTGAAGAAGGGTATGGAATACACCGCAGTTAATGACGAGTTCACAACTATATATAAAGTCGAAAAATCTGAAGTTGAACCGGGTTTTTACAGAAATATTACAGGCAACGAAGCTGCCGCTCTTGGTTTAGTAATTGCCGCTAACCGTGCTAACATGCACTTATTCCTCGGTTCTTACCCTATTACCCCGGCTACTGAAATTCTGCATTTTATTTCAGGTTACAAGAAGCACGGCGTAAAACACTTGCAGGCTGAGGACGAAATCGCGGGACTTACAAGTGCTATCGGCGCATCCTTCGGCGGGTATCTCGCCGCAACTACTACCAGCGGACCGGGTCTCTCTCTCAAAGTTGAAGCTATGGGTTTGGCGTGTATTTTGGAACTTCCATTGGTTATAATCGACGTTCAGCGAGCAGGTCCGAGTACAGGCATTCCTACTAAACCTGAGCAGACTGATTTGCTGATGGCCATGTATGGTCGTCACGGCGATGCTCCTATACCTATTGTAGCCGCGACTGATGCCGCGGACTGTTTCAATATGACTATTGAAGCTGCTCGTATTGCATTGAAATATATGACACCTGTTATTTTGTTGACCGACGGATATATCGCTCAGGGAACTAACGCATTCAAAGTTCCGCATATTGAAGATATTCCTGAAATGTCACCGACATTTGCTACGGATCCTGAAACTTATCAGTCATATAAACGCGATCCTGAAACATTAGCTCGTATGTGGGCTGTACCGGGAACTCAAGGTTTGGAACACAGAATCGGCGGATTAGAAAAAGAAGACATTACGGGTAATGTATCCAGCGATTCTGAAAATCATCAGTTAATGACGAATCTTCGCCAAGCTAAAGTTGACGGGATTGCCAAAGATATCCCACTTCTCCAAGTTCACGGCGAACAAAGCGGCGATTTGTTGATACTTGGTTGGGGCGGAACGTATGGCGCTATAAAAGATGCATGGAATGATTTACGCTGTGACGGCAAAGTTGTTTCTCGTGCTCATCTGAAGTATCTCAATCCTTTCCCGGCAAATATAGAAGAAGTTTTGAATAATTTCGACAGAGTACTCATTCCTGAATTGAATATGGGTGATCTCAAGATGATGATTCAGGGAAAATTCTTGAAGCGAATCATTGGCTTAAACAGAGTCGACGGTCTGCCTTTGCAGACAAATGTTGTGTATAATAAAGTTGTAGAACTTTTAGAATCAAAGGAGGGTTAATAATATGAAAAACGTATTAGATTCTGTTTTAGAAGAAAAACACCAAGGTTCTTTCGAGTTCACGGCAAAAGATTTGAAATCCGGGGCTGACGTACGTTGGTGTGCGGGTTGCGGTGACTTTTCTGTTCTCGCACAAGTTCAAAGAATTATGCCTACGCTCGGAATTGCAAAAGAAAATATCGCTGTTATATCCGGTATCGGTTGCTCAAGCCGTTTCCCTTATTACATGGATACTTACGGTATGCACACATTGCACGGCAGAGCTCTCGCAATTGCCTCAGGTTTGAAAATAGCTCGTCCCGAATTATCAGTATGGGTTGCTACAGGAGACGGTGACTGTATGAGTATAGGAGGAAATCATTTTATTCACGCCGCACGTCGCAATGTGAACATGAATGTATTGATGTTCAACAATGGCATATACAGCCTCACCAAGGGTCAGTATTCACCTCTGTCATTGAAAGGTCAGATCACAAAATCTTCTCCTTTGGGCGTATTGGATGATCCGTTCAATGCTTCAGCGTTGGCTTTGGGGGCCGGCTCAAGTTTTGTGGCTCGCAGCTATGATAAAGATGCAAAGCTGATGAAAGTTGTACTTGAAAGAGCCGCAAGGCACAATGGGTTTGCTTTTGTCGAAATTTATTCAAACTGCGTTATCTTTAATGACGGCGCTTATGACGGATATACAACCAAAGAAAACAGATTTGACAATACTGTCAATTTGGAACACGGAATGCCGCTTGTATTCGGCAAAGATTTAGAAAAAGGTATCAAACTCGACGGCTTCAGACCGACTGTAGTCTCTCTGACTGACGGTAAGCATTCTAAGGACGACTTACTCATTCACGATGAAGCGGATACAACCTTGGCCGCCATACTCGCTGATATGACATATAACCCCACAGTTCCGCAACCAATGGGTGTTTTCCACGCAGTAGATCGCACACCTTACGATCAAAGAACAACCGAGCAGTTGGAACATTATGCCATACAGCCGGGTGCAGGTGATATGAATGCACTACTTAAAGGCAACGATTCATGGGAAATCAAATAATTAATATTAATTATTATCCCTGTTAAATAAAAAAAGGCTGTCAGTTATGACAGCCTTTTTTTTTGATGTAATAATATCTGTCAGCCTAACCAAACCCTGACCTTCTCCTGAGCATCTGCTTTGTGGCTTTCCTTGATATTGCCGGCTATGATTGAAACAGCGGCGATCATAGCCGCGACGTCATCGCTGAATCCTACCAGAGGCAGTAAATCAGGAACAGCGTCGACCGGAGTGATAAAGTATCCGAGAGCTCCGTAGATAACAGCTTTTGCCCATGCCGGCGTGTCTTCGTCCTTCAAGCAATTGTATAAAGTCAAGGCAAGTTCAATTACTCTTCTGCCGGCTCTACCCGAAAACTTGACCAATTTGTCCCAAAACCCGCTGTCAGTATACTCTTTGTTGTATTCAGTTATCATAATTCAATTTTCAAATAATTATGGATCATTATTATTTGAATTTCTTCAATAAATCGTTAACTATTGATTTGTGAACTGTGTAGTTCATAATTTTCAGTTTGATATAATCTTCGTGATAGAAATAATATCCGCTGTTTTTACCGTTTCTGGCTCCGCTGCCTGAATCTTTGATCAGAAACCATGTGTCTCCGTCTTTTTCAGTATATCCGACCAAGTGGATGCCGTGGTCGTCAGTTGTAGTTTTATTACTGAAACGGAACTGACGCGCGTTTTCATCGATATAGTCGGACGGTATATCGAAAGTCGGAATAACAGCCGCGTCGGAGTGAGAGAAATATCCCGCTTCGGAAACGTCGCCGCCGATCACCAAAGTCTGTCCGGCTTTGACCGCTTTTTTAATTACGCTCATATAGGTATCAAGATCGACATTGTAATATTTGTCAAAATGCCACCAGTTGTCCGGCACTTCATATTCAGCAGTTTGCATATACGGTTTTTCCAAAAGTGACATTATATCCACATAATCATCAGCTTTGATTTTTGTGACATTTTTGTAGAACTCTTTCGGAGTCATATTTTTGCCTTTGAACGTGATAGTTTCAGGCGGAGTTCCGATATAGTTATTGAGAATAGATTTGATTGTTGCCAATCCTGTCTCAACATTCCAATCATTACTTTTTTTCAGATGGTTGAGGAAATTAGTCATTTCTTTGACCATTTTGCCGTGAGCGTGAAATTCTCTGCCGTTGATTAAGCCTGTATAGTCAGCCAACGGGACGCAACCGTATTGTTCCCATATTCTGATAACGGCGTTCGCCTGCGAGCCTTCGGAGAAATGTGAGTTGCCGCGTTCTTCAATGAAGCGGCGAGCTTTATCTACATATTCCCAATAGACTGTGAACAGTTCGGAAATTTTAATCTTCTCTTTGCTGAGTCTATAAATTTCTGATTCCAGATAAGACGTGCCGCAAAAACACCAGCAAGTTCCCGTCCAGCCTTGTGTGACCGGCGCATTGTGCCAAGCTGTTGTAAACTCGTCTGTAGATTTGGGCAAATCCCAATCGTCAAAATCAATCTTGTATGATAATTTTTTATCTTTATCTTTTTTATCAAATTTTTCTGTAGATTCTTTGATTTTTTCCCAGAAAGGATTTTTATAGTCGATCATTTTACCTTTGTCTTTGGCGGGGCGGTCGGCTGAGACTGTTCCGACAGCAAGGATAAAGCACACAAGAACCATTAGAGTAAAAGTTCTTTTCATTGTTGTATTCTCCATATATTTACGATAATTGATTAATATTTTTCAAAAAATCAAATTAATCAAAAAAGGGGAGAAATGAAAGACGTAAATCAATTGAATCAAACACTCGGAATAAATAATATATTTTTGAGAAAGTCTAAATATCCTTAGATTTGTTATAATGTGTATAAGCTGAATGCCATGCGATTTAATTGCCGGCATGATCAAAGAATTTGCGACGGAAATGAATCGGAGAAGTTGATGAAGATATATGTCGTTTTGACTTGTTTGTTGCTGAGTTTTGCCTATGTAGATACTTATGCAGAGGAAGTACAGGATTCCTTGGAATTAAAACCCAAATTTGGTGTTTTTGCTAATTTCAATATAAACTTGCATACTGCCGACATTACGGAATTCCCGGGGATACTCACTTGTTGTCCTAAATATACCGGCGGTTTCGGTTTGGGATATACCATCGGCGCATTATACGATATGTACTATAGCGAGCGTATCAGATTGCAATTCAGAGCCTCGTATATGTTGACAGACGGATTACTGAGCGATGAAGAAGACGTCAATGTAATTATCGACGGAGTCTCTCAAACGGGAAAATTTGAACATTTGTTAGATGCTAAATTATCATCTTTGGGCTTGGAATCACTTATCGCATATAAATTTGATAATGGCATAACGGCCCTTGCCGGAGCTCGATTCGGATTTATGGCTGTCGGGAATTATGATTATATAGAAGAAATCAGCCAACCTGAAACTCGCGGTACATTTGAGGAAAACGGTCAACGGACCAGAAATCCTTCAGATGGCGATATTCAGGATCTTGCGGCAATTGAGATTTCTCCAATGATCGGCGTCAGCTATGAGTTGCCCGCTAATAAGGACCGAACGCTTTTTATTGCTCCGGAGTTATCCTATCTGTACAGAATTAATTCTATAATAAGCGGTAACAGTTGGAATGTTCATACATTCAGAGCCGGGCTTGCACTCAAATACAGACAGCCTGCACC
>JAQIDA010000118.1 GCA_027858275.1 Candidatus Kapaibacterium sp.
AGTTTCTGCATGAGCCGAAGCCTTCGGATTCCATCTGCTTGACCATTGCCAAAGCGCGTTTTCTGCGTTCGGGCTGATCTATTTCAATTGACGAGAACAGCCTTATTCAAATTCGAGAAAACGGATTCTAATATTTCCCCCGTTTATCTCAATAAAACCCCATCTTTTTTCTTTTTTTGTTTGAAATTTTAATAGTTGACTGTTATCATTTTGAATTTTACATCTATGCGAGTAATGCCAATCAGAAATCGAAAAATTTTCAGCAATTATTTGCATTGGGATTAGATTGCCGGCTTCAAGCTTTGCAATATATGTGTTGACACTATCAACACACAAATGAAAAAGCTTGTTGTTTGATACAAATGAAGTAGCAATAGTTACTTTTGGACTGCGATCATCCCAAAAAGAATAAATTGAGTCTTTGAAAAGAGCTTTGACCCCGAGTAAGGAATTTGTACCTCTGATTAATTTGGTATAATGTTCTTTTTCTACAATTCCATAATAATAATTACTCCGGCATTGTTTCAATAACCTGGGATCGTCAATTGAGAGAATTGACAACCATGAAGAAATGTAGTAAACACTATCAAGTTTGTTGACAATTTTTCCGGAAGATTTGAGTTCGTATTCTTTTCCTGTTTTTTTATCTTTAAACCATGTTGTTGATCCCCATTCACCAAAATCAAGATGAGTTACATAAAAATTATCATCTTCATAGATCATATCATCTACTTCATTAATTTTTATCCACTCCAATTTAATTTTATCTAAATAATATGTGTTATGGTCCATATATGTTTTTGTAAAAATACTGTCATTTCTAATAAATAAATCATAATATGTTGTGTTTGAAATATCTCTTGGAATTTGAATCTTGTGTTCAACCTCCCCGTTTTCTGAGATAATAAAAAAATATTTTAAATCACGACCATTTAATATTCTTTCCTCAAAATAGCAATAGTATTTATTGTTATGTCTTACTGCATGCGTTATGACAGCTCCGGTAGCAGGCTTAATCAATTCTTTGATATTTATATTGATAGTATCTTTTGTAATAGTAAATGGTTGGCTATTAGCAATATAACTTAAGCCAAATATGATAATAATAATTATTATATTTTTCATTGCCGATGTGGTTCTCTTGTATAACAACACTACTGTCCTTGAAATCCAAACAATATACAAATTAATAAAAAGACCTGAGCCCTCCCCAAAAACAAAATGTTTTTAAAAAGCACCCAAGTCTAATAATATCAAACACGAGAACTCGTGTTATTCTCCCATTATAGAAGCCTTCATAAACTCACGGTTCATCTTGGCTATGAATCTGACAGATATGCCTTTCGGGCAAGCTGCTTCGCATTCGTAGTAGTTTCTGCATGAGCCGAAGCCTTCGGATTCCATCTGCTTGACCATTGCCAAAGCGCGTTTTCTGCGTTCGGGCTGTCCCTGTGGCAATAACGCAAGCTGACCCATTTTAGCGGATGTGAACAGCATCGCTGCGCCGTTAGGGCAAGATGCCACACATGCGCCGCAACCGATACAAGCGGCAGCGTCCATAGCGAGTTCAGCGTTGACTTTCGAGATCGGCAGTGCGTTGGCATCCTGTGGAGCTCCCGTAGGAACAGACACAAATCCTCCGGCTTGGATGATTCTGTCTAAGGAAGCGCGGTCTACTGTCAAATCTTTGATCAGCGTAAAGGCTTTGGAACGGAACGGTTCTATATAAATAGTATCCCCTTCTTTGAATTTACGCATGTGCAACTGGCAAGTTGTTGTCGCTAATTCAGGGCCGTGCGGTGTTCCGTTGATGACCAACGAGCAGGCGCCGCAAATACCTTCGCGACAGTCATGATCGAAGTAAATCGGATCAATGCCGGCTGCCATCTGAGTTTCAATAACTGTATCAAGCATTTCTAAGAATGACATGTCGGGTGAAACGTTGTCAAGGTCGAATTTTTCAAATTTTCCTTGAGCCTGTGCGTTTTTTTGTCTCCAAATAAATAAGGTAAGTTTCATTATTTGTAACTCCTTGTCGCAAGTTTCACATTTTCGAATTCCAACATCTCCTTATGAAGCTCAGGCTTATTCCCTACTCCTTTATATTCCCAAGCCGCCACATAAGCATAGTCTTCGTCATTACGTAAGGCTTCGCCTTCGTCTGTTTGATGTTCTTCTCGGAAGTGAGCGCCGCAAGATTCTCCGCGATCCAAAGCGTCCCAAATCATTACTTCCGCGAATTCTAAGAAGTCAGCGACTCTGAGAGCTTTTTCAAGAGCAATGTTCAGATCGTCGGCAGTTCCCGTTACGTTTACATCTCTCCAGAATTCATCACGAATCTTAGGAATTTCTTCCAAAGCTTTCTTCAAACCTGCTTCGTTTCTGCCCATACCGACGCTGTTCCACATAACCAGACCGAGTTCACGGTGGAATGAGTTTGCGCTGCGTTTGCCGCCTACGGACATCAATTTTTTGACTTTGTCTCTTGTATCCTGCTCAGCCTTTTTGAATTCGGGATGATCAGTTGTGACAGGCTCTAATTTTTCCGAGGCGAGATAGTGAGCTATTGTATAAGGTATCACGAAGTATCCGTCCGCCAAACCTTGCATCAATGCGCTTGCACCGAGTCTGTTCGCGCCGTGGTCAGAGAAGTTCGCTTCGCCGAGCACGTGAAGACCGGGTATAGTACTCATCAAGTTGTAATCGACCCACAAGCCGCCCATTGTATAATGAGAAGCGGGGTAAATCTGCATTGGTTCTGTGTAAGGATCAGTACCGGTGATGCGTTCGTACATTTCAAACAAGTTGCCGTATTTTTCCGTTATAGCATCTTTGCCCAAACGATTGATAGCGTCTTCAAAATCGAGATATACACCGAAGCCGCTTATGCCGACGCCGTTTCCGGCATCACAAACTTCTTTTGCGGAACGAGAGGAAATATCACGAGGAGCCAAGTTGCCGAAGCTCGGATATTTTCTTTCGAGATAATAATCTCTTTCGTTTTCAGGAATCTCCGAAGGTTTGCGTTTATCAGCTTTTTTCTTAGGAACCCAGATACGACCGTCATTACGCAATGATTCGGACATAAGGGTCAATTTCGATTGGTGATCGCCCATTACGGGGATACATGTAGGGTGAATCTGAGTATAACAAGGATTAGCAAAAGCCGCGCCTTTTTTATAAGCTCTGTAAGCAGCCGTGACATTGCATGCCAAAGCGTTTGTCGACAGATAGAATACGTTGCCGTATCCGCCTGTTGCCAAACAAACAGCGTCGCCCCAATGTGATTCGACTTTGCCCGAAACAAGGTCACGAGTAATGATACCGCGGTTTTTTCCGTCGATAATAACTACATCAGTCATTTCCTTGCGCACGTGCATTTTGACTTTGCCGAGACCTACTTGGCGAGAAAGCGCCGAATAAGCACCGAGAAGCAATTGCTGTCCCGTCTGGCCGCGAGCATAAAAAGTTCTGGAAACCTGAGCACCGCCGAAAGAACGATTGGACAATGTGCCGCCGTATTCGCGAGCGAAGGGAATTCCCTGAGCCACACACTGATCGATAATACTGTTACTTACTTGTGCCAGTCTGTATACATTGGCTTCGCGTGAACGGAAGTCGCCGCCTTTGACTGTGTCATAGAACAAACGCCAAACACTGTCGCCGTCGTTCTGATAATTTTTTGCCGCATTGATACCGCCCTGAGCCGCAATACTGTGAGCGCGACGAGGTGAATCGTTGTATGTAAATGCCTCGACTTCGTAGCCGAGTTCTGCGAAAGAGGCTGCTGCCGCTCCGCCCGCAAGACCTGTACCAACTACGAGAATTTTATATTTTCTCTTGTTAGCGGGATTTATCAGCTTGCTGTCAAAACGATGTTTATCCCATTTGTCCTGGATAGGACCTTCCGGAATTTTTGATTCTAATTTCATACGCTGCCTCCTACCAATCCGAGAAGAATTGTGATCGGTATTGATATTAAACAAAGAACAATTACTACTGACCAAATCCAAGCGCCTTTGCTAATCATAGCGTCGTATTTGGGGTGATTGAGTCCCAAAGTCTGGAACATACTCTGAATAGCGTGACTAAGATGGAAACCCATCAAGATAACGCCGACTACATAGACAATAGATACAATAGGTTGTTGGAAACCTTGAACTACCATCAAATAAGCATCGTGACGTTCGAACATACCGTTCGGTCCGAAAGATTCCATATGTCCGTAGATAGAGGGATCAGCCGTGCCGGCAGTAAAGTGTAAAATGTGATAAGTCAGGAAGGCAAAAATCATCAAGCCTGTCCAAATCATTGTGCGGGTAGTCAATTTCGCTTTTACATAGCGTTTTACTTTGTATTTCACCGGTTTAGCTCCGCTGTTGATCAAAGCGAGGTTAATTGATGTAATTACGTGTAAAATAAGCGAAAGAAACATTACTATGCGGATGACCCAAAGCAATTCACCGAGACCTTGTAAAAATGCTGCATAGGTATTGAAAGTTTCTTTGCCTATGAACATCTGCATATTACCGACAGTGTGGCCGGTAACAAACAAGACGATAATTACTCCGGTCACTGCCATTACCACTTTGCTTAACAAAGTGGATTTTAGAAAGCCAAACAGTGACATAATATCCTGTAATAAAGTTGATAAATTATGTATTAATTACTGTATCTTAAAATTCGTTTTAAGAAAATTAGACAAAAAAAAGCGAAATAACTCTTATCCTGAGCTAATCCGACTAATAGCTGTTATAAAATTAAAGGGTCACTTATTTTGCCTGATGATCGATTGTTCATTTTCCTGTATTCTGTTGATTCACTCAAACATGGACTCCGGTGTGTTCATAATGTCGATGAACTCTAATTATTCAACAACAATTTTCAGAATCGGAATTTACAAAAAACGAGAATAAATTACAAATCACAATACTTAATTTTTACAATATTTATTCTCTGTATCCGGAGAATTTCTTTTATAGGAATTAGGGGGATATTCTTTTCCTCTCATATTATCAAATTCCGCTCCGACAGCGGAGATATAATATTGTATTCAATATTATATATATGTATCTATCGAGTGTTGTTTACCGATTTTGGAACAGTAATAAATATTTCGGAGATTGTTGTAAATAGAGCGGAAGCACAAACAATACTCTGCCGGTCCAAAAGTGATCTGTCTTCATTGCCCCGGAGCTCCTCCGCCCGGACGAAAAGGCGATCTTCCTAAACGATAAAAACTCAAAACTTCT
>JAQIDA010000171.1 GCA_027858275.1 Candidatus Kapaibacterium sp.
TTGATGGAAAACGGAAGAATAGCGATCCCTTCGGACGGAGAAGGCGGACTCGACGGTATACGTTCCGGGCATTTCGGGCATTGTGACTCATTCACTCTGGTTGATGTGGCTGAAGGCAAAATCACAGACACAACTGTCCTCCCTAACGGCGGACACGAACAGGGCGGCTGCCTCGTACCGGTTAATTTTCTCGCTTCACATAAGGTTGATGCCTTAGTTGTCGGCGGTATCGGAATGCGGCCCCTTGTTGGATTTAATAATGTCGGGATATCAGTTTATTTTGACGGACAGCGCGCGAATACTCGCCCGGTTGTCGAAGATTTGATTGCGGGTAAATTGGAACTCATGCAGACAAATCAGGCTTGCGGCGGAGGTGGCGGTGAGTGTCATTGATCTGATGATTAACTATCACAGTTTGTAAAAATAGAAGAGCCGTCACTTTGTTGAGTGACGGCTCTTTTTATTTGTATAAGAATCAAGAATAATTCTTATCCGTTTTGTTTGCGAATCAAATTCAGCGCGGATCCTTCTTTGAACCAAGCGATTTGAGCTTCGTTATAAGTATGATTCACTTTGAAGCTGTCTTCCGTACCGTCTGCATGGTGCAATACCATTTCCAAAGGAGTGCCGGCTGCGAAAGTTTTCAATCCGAGAATATCAATAGTATCATCTTCCAGAACTTTGTTGTAATCTGCTTTATCAACAAATGTCAAACCAAGCATACCCTGTTTTTTAAGATTAGTTTCGTGAATTCTCGCGAATGATTTTACTAATACGGCTTTTACTCCGAGGTGACGCGGTTCCATCGCCGCATGTTCGCGTGAAGAACCTTCTCCGTAGTTTTCGTCGCCTACGACTACAGTGCCGATTCCGGCAGCTTTGTATTTACGAGCAACATCAGGAACTCCGCCGAATTCGCCGTCTAACTGACATTTAACTGTATCAGTTTTGTCGCTGAACGCGTTGACCGCACCGGTAAGCATGTTGTTAGAAATATTATCAAGATGTCCGCGGAATTTCAACCAAGGGCCTGCCATTGAGATATGATCTGTTGTGCATTTGCCTTTGGCTTTGATCAAGAGTTTCATGCCTGTTTTGTCCTTGCCGTCCCATGCGTCGAAAGGAGTAAGCAACTGAAGGCGTTCTGATGCCGGAGCAACATTTACAACAACGCCGCTGCCGTCTGCTGAAGGTGCTTTGAATTTGGGATCTTCCACATCGAAACCGTTCGGAGGAAGCTCGAATCCTGAAGGAATTTCAAGCATTACTTGTTCGCCGTTTTCGTTAGTCAGGCTGTCAGTCGCCGGGTTGAAACCAAGTTCACCGGCAATTGCCAGAGCTGTTACAGTTTCCGGAGATGCCACGAAAGCATAAGTATTAGGATTGCCGTCCGCGCGTTTGGCGAAGTTACGGTTGAAAGATGTTACGATTGAATTTTTTAGACTTTTTTCTGCTCCCGGGCGAGCCCACTGACCAATACAAGGGCCGCAAGCGTTAGCCATTACCACGCCGCCGATTTTTTTGAAATCGTCAATAAAGCCATCACGTTCGATAGTAAAACGAACTTGTTCCGAACCCGGAGTGATGATAAAATCAGCTTTTGCTTTAAGATTTTTCTCTGCTGCCTGTCTCGCTATTGAAGCCGCACGAGAGATATCTTCATAAGAAGAATTCGTGCATGAACCGATCAAACCAACGTCCAATTTCGCGGGATAGTCATTTGATTTAATGTCTGCTGACATATTGTCAATTGTATGAGCCAAATCCGGTGAGAAAGGACCGTTCAGGTGCGGTTTCAATTCAGAAAGATTGATTTCAATTACTTCATCGAAATATTTTTCGGGATCAGAATATACTTCAGGGTCGCCTGTCAAATATTCTTTCCACTGATCACACATATCGGCAATTTCTTTTCTGCCTGTCGCGCCGAGATATCTGCTCATTGACTCATCATAGCCGAATGTAGAAGTTGTAGCGCCGATTTCCGCGCCCATATTACAGATAGTTCCTTTGCCTGTACAAGACAATGATGCAGCGCCGTCACCGAAGTATTCAACAATCGCACCGGTTCCGCCTTTGGCAGTAAGTATTCCGGCAACTTTAAGAATAACGTCTTTGGCTGAAGTCCAACCGCTAATTTTGCCTGTGAGTTTCACACCGATTAATTTCGGAAATTTCAATTCCCATGGCATTCCCGCCATAACATCAACGGCATCAGCACCGCCGACTCCTATAGCTATCATACCGAGTCCGCCTGCGTTAACCGTATGCGAATCAGTTCCGATCATCATTCCGCCCGGGAAAGCGTAATTTTCAAGGACTACCTGATGAATAATACCTGCACCCGGTTTCCAGAAACCAATTCCGTATTTATCTGAGACAGAACCCAAGAAATCATATACTTCTGAGTTCACGTCTTCGGCAACATTCAAATCCGTAGCCGCGTCAACTTTTGCCTGAATAAGGTGATCGCAATGAACGGTTGACGGAACAGCTGTCTTAGAGCGACCGGACTGCATAAACTGAAGCAGAGCCATCTGAGCCGTGGCATCCTGCATTGCAACGCGATCGGGTGCAAAATCAACATAATCTTCCGCGCGTTTGTATTCACGAACTGAGTCGAAATCTGATAAATGCACGTATAATATTTTTTCGGCAAGTGTCATCGGTTTGCCTGTGACAGTTTTTGCTTTATCAACTCGTTCGGCAAATTGTGAGTATCTCTTCTTGATCATATCTAAATCAAAAATCATCTGCTTAATCCTTAATGTATTTTAAAATTCATAATTATTCCAAAGTTTTCTAATATAAAGTATTATATATTC